>JBMZDK010000209.1:0-7522 GCA_049614265.1 Thiolinea sp. | reverse complement strand
TTTCCATATCGTAGGGCTGCATAATGACACAACCCTGATCCGCCCAGTAAGCCTGTAACGTCTGGATCATGCCCTGAAAAGTAGAGAGATCGTAATTGTAGTTAGCCATTGATTTGATCGCTATTTTGATGATTTCGCTTTAAAGATGCGGGATTATAAAGCAGCATAATAAATATTGTCAGCAGATAGCAGTGGTTGCTGAACATATATGCGCAATAAATGCTGAAAACCTTTTTTAATGTGTATTGTTACACATTGCGCGACTCAGCAGCAGTCTGGTAGGGAAAAACGGACAGGTGGGCTGGTGCTGCTTATTCAGTTTGAGAGGATAACAATTCACCTTTATCCTTGAACCGGATACTGCCATCATTCTGTGGTGCACCAATCAGCTCCAGCGCGGCGCCAATTGATGGGTCGGCTTTACCCGCAGGTTTGACAAACACCTCATACTCAAACCGCCCCTCCGGCTCGACTGAAACACCACCATCCAGCACCACCATAGTATCCTGCGACTCCAGCTCAACAGACAGAGCATTACCGTCTTTATCACCTTCAATATTTGCCCGGTAACGGCCGCCAAGATCGAGTTTTATCGGGTTTTCGACCTTCCCTTCATCCCAGAGTACACGACCATTAGCAACCGGAATATTTTGTCGATCCCAGGTAATATCATCCAGATTAGCAATCAGGTTTCCGGCCAGCTTTACCGGTATACGCCGACCCGGTGGAGTCAATTGATGCAGGTTCGCTGCATCCAGTTCAGCCCTCAGTGGAGAACAGTGAAGATTCTGGCTGAATGGTGCAATTCCACATTCACCGCGAAGCTGAACTGTTTTAACCTCAGCCTGCAGGTCTGCCGCCAGATAACCACTGAGTAATTTCTTTGGTGCAATTGTCCAGTTAAGGTCATTAATAACAGCTTGTGGTGTTGTTAAACGTTGCACCATTCCCTGCCATAACGAACCACTCACCCCGGCAAACTGCAATTCCGGACGCATTTTCGCAATTTGTTGCACCACCAGGGGTAAAGGTGCCAAGACCACCAGTGATACTACAAAACTGCATATACCGGCAAACAACCAAAATAATACTTTTTTCATCGTTCCAAAGTGAGATCTACGCCCGTAAGGCCAATAGTTTTTGTTGGAATCAGAGCCATACTGCTGACCTTGATATTATGTTGCCGCTCCATATCTCCGATAAAACGGATCAGTGGATCAAATGCCGCATTTTCGAGTTTCAGGCTTACCGCATCTTTACTCTTGGCTTCAGAGCGAACCAGAACACCCGGTTTGTTTAGTTGATATCGCTGTAGTAACGGATTAGCCAGAATCTGCACACTGGTTGTTGTATCAACTACCCGCTTGGATTTTTTAGCTACTTCCAGCTCTTTAACCTGTCTTTCAGCATCACGAATAAACTCTCTGTCCTCTAACGTCGCCGAGATATCCCGTTCCAGATCCGCCTTATAGCGCTGCAATGGTTTCCAGCCATAGAAGAAAACGATAATCGCCAGCAACAAGAAGCCACCAATCAACACCAAATTGCGTTCCCGTTCTGAGAGTGCTGTAAACCATGCTTTCATGTTTTGGTCTCCAACGTTAACTCAGCGCGAACACCACCACCACTCTGGGTCGACTTAATCTGTGGCTCAAAGCCCAGATCCTTGCTCAGGCTTTGCCCCAGCTTTTCCAGTAATTCCACACTGGGAGAATCAAACCGAATCATTAAGTTACCACGTCGGCTACGAATTTCAGTGATGCGTAAATTTTTCTCTTTATTAAAAGTACGTGCCACTGTCGCCATGTAAGGCAGGGGGCTTGGTTTAGCATCTTTACCGCCTAAACCGGCTTCCTGTTGCAAGAGACTAATCTCTGACCGCACCCTGGAACGCATACTGCGAACGTCAATATTAGTAATTTCAGGAAATACCTGTTTAAAAAGCGCTAGATTTTCCCGTTCTTCCGCTGCCAGCTGATCCTGTAATCGCCTGGTATCAACGGCTTCAATGCCAGCCAGAATGCTTAAAGTGATCAATGCAAAAACAGCAGCTACCCGCCAACGCCGCCAGTTACGGCTAAAACCAGACATGCTGGCATCCTGGTAACCACTCAACAGGTTAAGCGATGCTCCCTGCTGAATGCTTTCCTGCAGCAATACTTCCGGTTGAGGCTGACGTAAAACATTGAGGGAATTATGCCAGTCAGCATCCTGATTAGCGTAAAGCCATGCCGAATGCTCCTCATCATCTTCAGCAAATAAGCCATCAACCAATATTGGCGCAACACTTGCGGCACTATTAAAACCACTCAGCGGGCCATTACGTACCAGCACCTGCTCATTATGATGCATGATGGTTGGTACAGTTTCCGGCTCATCACTTAAAGGCAATGCAAACACATCCGGCAAAATGGTGCGCGGTTTGATTTTGTGCTTGCGCAACACCGCCATCCAGCCTTTCAATGTTTCACGATTGATAACCGCCACATCTAACACATCAGACGACTCAGCCTGCTTCTGCCAGACGAAATGCTGTTCTGCCGGATCGCCGACCAGATTTTCTTCCAGAGCATAAGGCAATGCCAGTTTCAACTGGCGCTGGTTAGTAGTTACCAGAGTGGTTTGTATCAGCAACACATCACGTGTCGGTATTAGCAGCACCACATCATCACGTCGCGCCAGGCGGCTGATTTCTCCCCAGTTACCCCGTTTCCAGGTCGCAGAAGCAGCATTGCCACTGAATCTGGCCCAGGAGAATTCATGCTGCTCAGGATGCTGTAAATGAATAATTAACATAGTTTATGGCTTTAACCGGAAAAAACAGGCTCTTCTTTTTTGGGTTTGGGTACTCGCGAGAACTGCCGCATTATGACACGAACATCACCTTCAGGTGAGCGAAATAATAAACTGTTTAAAAACAAACGGCTTTTACCTAAACGCACCTCGCCAGCCAAACGGAAATAGTTGGACTCAAAGCCAAGCAAACTCACATTTTTTGCATCCAGCCCCAGCGTATTACCTGTTAGCTGATTCATAGAATTTAAATCCGTTAGCGGCTGACTCTGACGCAGACTCAGAATCATGTCGGCCTGCCTTGGTAACATACCCGTCGCCAGCAAAACCGTTTTACTGGCAGTATTCACATTAATCGAAGTCGGCGTTGGCAACGCTGCCACATAAGGAAAAAGTTTCTTTAATTGTTCAGACTTTTTTTTGCTATCCTCAGCGCCATCCATCTTTATCTGAACCATTTCACCGGGATCAATCAGAAAAACATTGGCCGCTTCATATGGCTGTTCCAGTGATAAATAGTAATCACTTTCTGCACCTGTCTGGAATTGCATATCATCTGCATCAATCCAGTCCACAACCGCATGGGAAAAGCTTGTTGGCACACCAGTTTGTTGTAATAACATCTGGAAAGCGCGCAAAACAGCCTCACGGGGCTTATCTTCACCCGCACTTGCAGGATTCGTTGTTTGGTTAGTATTCTGAGTGCCTGTTTGATTGGCTCCCTGGTTTTGCGGATTAACAACCGGCTTTTTTACCAGGTTATTGATATTAAACCGCCCCTGCATATCCTCAATTTCAATCTGCATGACGCCGATCTGTTGGCCATCGTCATCATCAATCTCAAAAGGCTCAATATTTTTGCTATCCCAGTTATCAAAGGCAGAGTCATGTTTATTTGTTTCAAAATCCCTTTTCAGCAAAACACCGGCTAAATCTTCTGCGGCATAAGCATATTGGTAGGTTTGCTCCAGATCCTGAAAATTACGCGCTAAACGAATGCTGTAACGCTGCTGGACAAAAATAGATGCAATAATCGTCACCGCAATCGCCACTATCATCAACGCCGTGATCATCGCAATCCCCCGCTCCCGGCGGGATATCCGACCCACGCGCAACATCCTGTGCTTATGGATAAGCATGTTCGGAAATGGGGTCAAAGGTGGCTTCATGAATGATGCTTACTCCGGTGAAACAGGCTTCAGGCGCATTGACAAACGCCCCGCCTTATCAGGGTTTAGTTTGTGATCATAAATCGTGGTATAAGCCATCACCGCCCGTGCGTAACGCCGGGTTTCCCGAAAGGGTATACTCTCAATCCATTGATCCGCTCCGGTTGTTTTATCCGGCGCCCATTTCGGTATTCGGTGTGGCCCGGCATTATAGGCTGCAGTTGCCTGTGCATAATTACCACGAAACTTACTCAACATATCACGCAAATAGGCACTACCAAGCTGAACGTTGGTTGCAGGTTGTAAAATATCATCCCGCCCCGTAACTTTCATGCCAAGCTTCTCACCCACATTACGTGCCGTCGCCGGCATTAGTTGCATTAAGCCCAGTGCCTTCGCATGTGATTCAACGCCTGCATCAAACGCACTTTCACGTCGCATCACGCCAAATATCCATTCCGGCTTAATTCCCTGCGAGCGGGATTGTTCCATCACTAAATCGGTATACAACATAGGAAACCGCAGATCGACAATGTTCCAGTCTTTAGTACGTGACACTGTCCAGATAGCCAGATTTGCATCACCGGACTGAGTCGCCAGCTCTGCTGCTGCCAACATACCTTCTTTATCCATCGCTTTCAGAGTGCGAAACCACTCACGACGTGCCTGGGCGCGATTATCCTGCACCATCCATTCCTGCCAGCGCTGAATCGCGGCAACCTTTTTCAATCCGGCGATACGCTGGCTCCGGTCAGGTGCCGGTTCTTTTAAGCGGGCATATGCCTGTCCCAAACGGTCAGCGGCTAAGAAACCATAGAATGTTGTATCCTGCGCCAGCTCGGTATAAAGCGTATTAGCCTTCCCTGTTTTTCCGTTTTCTTCCAGCGCACGTGCTTTCCAGTACCGCCAGATGTCACGCTCTGCTTCCTGCTGTTCCATGGCGTTAATGGCACGCAGCAATTCATCCCATTGCCCGGTACGCAGAGCCATTCTTGCCATCCAGACATTGCCGGTATCAGTACGATACTCATCCCTGATCGCTGTCAGACGATCTAAACCAGCCTGATCATGTCGCCAGGCTTCCCACATACCCAGAACACTCTCTACCCGACTTGTTTCGGCCTCCGTAAACTCAAAAGCTTCACGCGCCTCTTTCCACAAAGGCTTTGCCATAGAAAGTTTTTTGTCCGCAGCACGCTGCACACCGTATACAACCACTTCCCGTAGCTTGTCAGAATTTTCCATTTCAAAAGCATCTGGCAGGTATTTTTTAGGGTTCCCACGAATTTTGGCCCAGAGGCTAACCAGTTCTTTCTCATCTTCAGAAAGTTTTGTTGCCAGTGATTTTGCTGCGGTAATTTTATTTTTGGGGATCAGTTCGCCAATACGTTGCCAGTAATCAGATGCAGCCAGCAAACCCTTGCGTTCCAGAAGCGTTATGATGTCATCACATTCTTTGGGTAACGCTGATTTAGCAGCACTGTCCCAAATTGCCTTGCCCTGTTGCAATCCTTTATCAGTCTCTCCGGTCAGGTATAAAGCCTCTGCCCGCAGACAATTTAATGACTCCAGGTGAGTAGAGTCCGGGATATAACGTAATAATGCCGACCAGTCGCGGGTTCTGGCCAATCGCCTTGCCCAGCCCCGATAAATACGGTCACTCATTAGGGTATTAGGATAACGCTCAACAAACTCCAACAAGCGCTTATCAGAAGCTCCATCCAGACGGCTCGCAAGAAATTCATATTCTAACCAGGGGTAAAGTGGATAATCTTTTAAATCACTCAATACCGGCTTCACTTTGCTAAGTTCGCCTTCCTGTATATCACTGTAAGCCTGTTTAAACAGATCCCGTTGCTCCTGAAGTTTGGCGGGTTGCGTATAAGCAGCAGACGACATCAGCAGAGAGAGCAGAAAGCCTGTCGCTGTCACAATGGTAGGGAAAATTCGTTTCTGATAATGGTTCATAGTTCAGCCCGTTGCCTGTTTCTGCCTTAGTTTTAATTTATTTTTTGGCTTGCTAACTGAGTTAAATAACGTTGATAACGCTGCGGTGGTAAATCCCGATTTGCTACAGCTGCTTTAACACCGCACCCCGGTTCATGATTATGGGTGCAGTTATTAAACTTACAGCCATTACCAATAGTGTCAAATTCAGGATATCCAAGCTGTAATTGTGCCAGATCCAACGGCGGCAAAGCAAAATCACGCACCCCCGGTGAATCAATCAACGCCCCGTCAGCCAGTGGATACAGCGTAGCAACCGTCGTTGTATGACGGCCTTCGCCGGTGTCACCAATGTCTCCAATCCGTATATCCTGTTCCGGTAACAGCTGAGCAACTAAAGACGACTTGCCAACCCCGGACTGCCCGGCCAGCACAGCAGTGGCAGCCCCCAACGCCTTTTGTATTTCTGCAATCCCTTCACCGCTTTTTGCGTCAGCATGAACAACCCTGTAACCAACAGCTGTATATTCTGCCAATGCGGCTTCCTGTGCAGCATTGCTATATTGAGTACGCAGATCAGCTTTATTCATGATGATCAGTACTTCAGTTGGTAATTGATGAGCGGCAACCAGGTACCGATCCAACATTTCCCAGTTTGGCGCAGGCCGCCAGCTGGATACAAGCAACAATAAATCGACGTTGGCCGCTACGGCGCGCATACGGCCCCGAAAATCCGGACGCGATAAAACATTCTTACGTGGCAAAATATCCAATACACTGGCATTACCCTGTGTTTCATGTTGCCAACGCACAAAATCACCACACGCCACATGCTCCAGCTTACGGCGTGTAGTACAGCGGATATGCCCACTGTCTTTTGTTTCAAGAATGAGTTCAGCCCCGAAGCGGCTAATCACCCGCCCAACATTTTGCTCTATCATGGACGGCGATTCTACTTCACAAATGTGAAGCAAAAACGAATACCCTGTTTAATTATATTTCAATATACATAAATCCAAAGCACTGTTAATGCCTGAAGCACACCGGCAAAATTATCAACTATTTTTTCTGTGGCGGTCTTTTTGCGCTTAACGCTGTGGAGTAGTACATCTAAATTATTTTTTCCGTATGACTTAATCACTATTGGTGTCAGCAATAATTACCGTTTGTTCAACTTTGCTGACTTTATCAATGACACCGCTTCCGGATTCAGGCTCTACACTACTTTGCTGTACGGCAGTATCAAATTTGTAATAAGCCTTATTCAAATAAGCAACGACATCCAAAATCTGATCATCAAACCAATTGGTACTTAAATTAGCATCACAGCGCCGTACCATACTTTCCAATCCCGCCAGGCTATTGACTTTACGATCCTTGCTGGTGAATTTTTCAACACCGTGGCATTCCAGACAGCGCGACTCATTAAAAAGCTTTTGGCCGTTTGCTGCGCTTGGCGCTTCTTCAGCCATGACAGCCGAAGCCATCAGCAGGCTGCCCGCCATAAGTAATATTGATTTCATTGCTTTCCTCTATTTAGTTCTGTTTTTGTAAATGGGCAATACGTATCGCAGCCGGTGGATGCGAATCATAAAATGCCGAGTGCAATGGAT
>JBMZDK010000208.1:0-7558 GCA_049614265.1 Thiolinea sp. | reverse complement strand
CACGCACAACAAGCGCAATTGGAGAAGAACAACCGGTAAGCCGCCTTGAACAGGTCGCACCGTTCTTTCTGCATGAAGATCCGTGGAATCTGCTCCGCCTCTACCATGTTTATCGTCTGGCACTAGCCGGGGCTTTAATCCTTGCCTTAGTCAGTCAACCCAGCCTGGTACATCTTGGTCATCATGATTACCCGTTATTCAGATGGGTCACTGGTCTTTACCTGCTGATTGCTATTATCAGCAACCTGTGCTCCTACTTTGAATGGCCTGACCTTGTGGTACAGGGTGTGGGTTTCTCTATTATCGACATTCTGATTTTGTTTGGCGTCCTCTACAGTAGTGGCGGCGTCAGTGCCGGTGTCGGCATTCTGCTGGTTATTCCCGTCTTGATCCCCTATATCTGTGCGCCGGGTTATGTCTCTATTTTAATGGCAGCCTGCACCGGCATAGGATTGATTGGCATGGAAGTCTGGCTGGATATGAAGGCCGGAGCGATTCCCTCCCCCTCCCTGTCACACAGTGGCATCCTTGCTTTATTTATCCTGCTGGCCAGCTGGCTCGGTGATCGCTGGATCCACAAAGCCAGTCAAATGGCCAAACTGGCGAAACGACGCGGCATCGACCTCGCCAATATGTCACAGCTCAATCAGTCCATTCTCGACCGTTTGGAATCCGGCATTCTGGTTGTTGAAACGTCGGGGGCAATCCGCCACATGAATGCGGCAGGCTGGGGCTTATTAGGCAGTCCCGGAAACTGGCGCAGCAAGCCGTTGAAAGTATTCGCTCCCGAGTTGGAAGAACATTATCTGCACTGGTTCAATACCATCAGTCCTCGCACCGCCAGCTTTGATATCCGCCATCAGCAAACAACCGAACTACGCGTTCGCTTCACTCAGCTTGGCACTCATAGCCGCCGCACCACGCTCATTAACCTCGAAGACACCAGCGAACAGCGAGAACGCTTACAGGGAGTCAAGCTTGCCTCACTGGGACAACTGACAGCCAGTATTGCCCATGAAATCCGCAATCCACTGGGGGCGATCAGTCATGCTGCACAATTAATGGGTGAATCACAGAACCTGGATAAAGCAGACACGCGCCTGTTACAGATCATTCAATCCAATGCAAAACGCATGAATCTGACCATCGAAAGCGTACTGAATCTCTCCAGGAAGAAAGACCCTAAACGCGAGCGCCTGCCACTCAAGGGCTGGCTATACAGCTTCCTGCGTGATTTTATGCTGCAGCACAATCTGAAAGAAAAACAGGTCACCTTATTCATTGAACCTGCAGATATGATGATCGAATTTGACCCCGCTCATCTGCACCAGATCATGTGGAACTTATGCCGCAATGCAGTGAAGTATGCTCATGATTCACCACAGAAATTACAATTGGATATCCAGGGTGGCATGCCGTCTCATTCACGTGATGTTTTTATAAATGTGATAGATAATGGACGTGGGATTTCGGAAGAATCTCAGCAAAGACTATTTGAGCCATTTTTCACCACCAGCACCAAAGGAACCGGGCTGGGCTTATTCATGTCGAGGGAATTGTGCCTGAGCAACGGGGCGGCACTGGAGTACATTGCTTTACCCACCGGCGGAAGCTGTTTCAGAATCGTATTTTCGTCTGCACAACATTAAAAAACAAACGACGGTTTGCCTTAATCGCCTGACCGCAATCAAACAAAAACAACAAAACGGGTTACCATGACTGAACAATGCGTACTCATTATTGATGATGAACCTGATATCCGCGAACTGCTGGAAATCACTCTGTTGCGAATGGGTCTGGACACACTCACCGCAGGTAATGTGGAAGAAGCACTGGAGCAAATCAAAGAGCACGAGCCAAATCTGTGCCTGACAGATATGAAGCTACCGGATGGCAACGGCATTGATATTGTTCGCTTCTTACAAAAAGACTATCCGCAAATTCCGGTCGCGGTAATTACTGCCTTTGGCAGTATGGACACTGCTGTTGAGGCACTGAAAGCCGGTGCCTATGACTTTGTATCCAAACCCGTTGATTTGCCCAAACTACGTGACCTGATTCAAACCGCGTTGCAGCTGACTGATGGTAAAGCCGCACCAGCAAATAAAAGTATGGAAAAAAATGACGATGATGACCGGATTCTTGGTTCATCACCCTCCATGCAACAATTGAAGAAAACTATTGGCAAACTGGCACGTAGTCAGGCACCGGTTTATATCCATGGTGAATCCGGTAGCGGTAAAGAACTGGTCGCTAATGAAATCCACCAGCTCAGCCCTCGTCATAAAGGTCCGTTCATTCCGGTCAACTGTGGAGCAATTCCGGAAAACCTGGTTGAAAGTGAATTTTTTGGTCACAAAAAAGGCAGCTTTACCGGCGCTGTCGGCGACAAACAAGGGCTGTTTCAGGCAGCACACAAAGGCACTTTGTTCCTTGATGAAGTAGCTGATCTGCCGTTAACCATGCAGGTCAAATTGCTAAGGGCAATACAGGAACGGGCCATTAAACCGGTCGGCGGGCTGGAAGAAATTCCGATTGACGTGCGGATTTTAAGTGCCACTCACAAAAGCCTGGAACATGAGGTAGCCGCTGGTAGCTTCCGACAGGATTTATATTACCGCCTCAATGTCATCAAACTGAAAGTGCCGCCGCTGCGTGATCGCAGTGATGATATCCAGCTACTCGCTGACTTTTTTCTGCAGAAAATTGCCGAGCGCTGGCAAATGCCGCCTATCAAACTGGCACAGAACGCCCGTAACGCTTTACAGGCTTATAATTTTCCCGGCAATGTCCGCGAACTGGAAAATATTCTGGAACGCGCCTGCACGCTGTGTGAAGACAATCTGATTAACACCGAAGATCTGCACCTGCCGGAAAATGTGGACATTCCGGACTCACCAGCCAGACGCCAGAGTGATAACGGGCAAGCTCCAACAGTTGAGGCAACACGCAACGAACCATCACAACCACCGACAGGCACTCAACAGCCGGAACAATGGTCGCGTAATACCGGCGCGGGTGATGAACGCAGTATGATTCTGGATGCACTGGATCAGACCCGCTGGAACCGAACCAAAGCCGCTGAGCTATTAGGAATGAGTTTTCGCCAGCTTCGCTATCGGATCCAGAAATACGAACTGGATAATGCATAATTAGCCAACAAACCAACAGCAGAATTGCACCACTCTCAGCACAACAACGAACTTTGCCAATAGATACGGTCTACTAATCATGATCTGTGTCTATACTTCCTGTGGACGGGCCTGCGGGTTCATTTGTTCACCTCATCACAAAACATAAGGCTAACCATGAGATTATTAACTTCAGCATTTCTTCTTGGCAGTCTGTTAGTCAGTGGCTCAGCACTGGCAGAATGCAGAAACACCGGCAATTTCAACCAATGGCTGAACGGCTTTAAGCAGCAGGCCATTTCCTCAGGAATACCGGCTAATATCGTCAACGGTGCACTGAATAATGTTCGTTTTGATGCCAGTGTCATTAAACGTGATCGTTCACAACAGGTTTTCGCCCAGACTTTTCTTGAGTTTTCCGGTAAAAAAGTCAATAACTATCGCCTTAATAACGGGCGTAAACACTTGCAAAATAACGCCCGATTATTCCAGCGCATCGAACAGCAATTTGGTGTTGCACCACCGGTGCTGGCTGCTTACTGGGCATTGGAAACTGACTTTGGCGCAGTCACCGGAAACTACCCAACCTTACAGGCTCTGGCGACACTGGCTTATGACTGCCGTCGCTCTGCGCTATTCAGTAATGAACTGATGCATGCACTGCGTATTATTCAACGGGGCGATATGCGCGCCGCTGAAATGAAAGGTGCCTGGGCTGGTGAACTCGGGCAGCTACAATTCCTGCCTGCGGGTTATGACAAACATGCTGTGGATTATGATGGCGATGGACGCCGTGACCTGATTCGTTCCAAAGAAGATGCTCTGGCTTCTGCGGCCAATCTGCTTAAACAATATGGCTGGCAACCAAGACAGCCGTGGCTGCTGGAAGTCCGGGTGCCTAAACAAATGAACTGGTCGCTGGCCCGTATGGGAAATAAATTGCCGTTGACCCAATGGACACAGCAGGGTGTCACTGAAATTAGTGGCCGCCCATTGAAGCCGGGTGGTGTTGCTGCCCTGATTCTGCCGATGGGGCGCAATGGCCCGGCCTTTCTGGCTTTCCCCAATTTTGATGTCATGCTGAAATGGAATGAATCTACCGTTTATTCCACCACAGCAGCCTACCTCGCAACCCGTTTCTCCGGAGCAGGCCCGGTAAGACGAGGCAATGGGCCGGTACAAAAACTATCCATCGGACAGGTGAAACAACTGCAAAGCAAGCTTCAGGCCCGTGGTCTGCGCATCACGAAAATTGACGGTATTATTGGCGAAGAAACCCGTGCTGCTGTCCGTGCCATGCAACAACAATTACGTTTGCCTGCAGATGGTTATCCGGATATGAACCTGATGGGCCGTATCTGACACCAAGGTGTTATGAAAACCAGCATTATCACGATACTGACGGGCATGTTGGTGATCCTGTGCGGGTCACCACTGTCTGCAGCGGAACGAATTTACCTGATGGCAGGCCAATCCAATATGATGGGCCTTGCCAGCACTGAAAATTTATCGGCCAGCTACAAAAGTACGCCAGCAAACGTTCAGTTCTTTTATAAAGGCAGTCGCCGCCAGCTGGCACAGGACAAACACTTCGGCCCCGAAGTCAGTTTTGCCCATATCATGGCGAACACCTTCCCCGAAGACCAGCATATCATCGTGAAATTCGCCGCCACCGGTAGTCATATCCGGCAATGGTTTCCCGGCGAACCCTTTTATGAAGGCATGCTACGCCAGCTGGGGTTTTCTGTACCCCGCAAAAACCCACCAATTGCTGCCATATTCTGGATGCAGGGTGAAGGTGATAGCTTTAACCATGAACGTGCTTCCACTTATGCTCAGAACCTCACCTATTTTATTTATAGTCTGCGTAAGGCATTAAACGCCCCTGACACTCCCTTTATCATGGGGGAAATTAACCCTGTCGGCCGGGATTTTCCGGAAGTACCGCTGGTACAACAGCAACAACGGGAGGTGAATGCCAGCGTGGATAACACCCACCTGATACCCGAACGGGGTATTAAGAAAATCTACGATAATATTCACTTTAATGCCGATGGTATGGTAGAGATGGGTCGCAGATATGCGCAGCACTATATTGGCCTGATTCGGAGGAATTCCGGTCAACATTGAGTGACAGCCTTGCACACTTGTGCCAGAGTCCACACTTCTCCACACTGATTGCACATTCAGGCCTTAATCTATGTAATGTTCCGGTATGCATAGCTACACCATGCGACTAAATCCAATCATAATGGCCATTACAACTCATGAAACTTGGCATTGCACAAAAGCTATTCCTGGCTTTCCTTAGCCTGACCCTATTGGTGTTAGTCGCTACCCTGAGTTTGGCACGCTGGAGTTTCGAACGCGGTTTCTTTGAGTATGTCAACGCACGGGAGCAAAACCGCCTGCAAAATATTGCTACCCGTCTGGAAGACACTTACCTTGCTGCTGGTTCAGACTGGTCAAAAATACCTACCGAACAGCTGCAACGAAGTCTGTACACTTTTCCGGATTCGAGATTAGCCCGGCATCGAAAACACAAGCCACATCATCGTGCAAAAAAAGGGGCATTCGAGAAACGAAAGCGCCCTCCGCCACTTCATCTTCCTCCTACCATGTTGCTGGATCAAAACAAGCAGGTATTAGCCGGACATCTGCCAGAACATGCCAGAGAACACCTCACAAAACTCCCTGTTATCATAGAAGGAGAAACCGTTGCCTATCTGCTAAGCCAGCGACGGCGGAGTTTTGAATCGCCACAGGAAACCAGCTTCGCCCGCCAGCAACTGCTCACCAGCCTGTTAATAGGCGCTGCTTCCCTGTTATTAGCGGCGATAGTGTCATGGTGGCTGGCCCGTTTACTGGTTGCACCGGTACGACGCATGATCTCCGGGGTCAAACAATTGTCGGATGGTGACTACAGCACACGCGTTGAACAAGAAAACCACGATGAGCTCGGGCAGCTCAGCACCGATATTAATCACCTCGCCACTACGCTGGAAGAAAACCAAAACTCCCGTCGCCGCTGGCTCGCCGACATCTCCCATGAATTACGTACACCAGTCACCATTCTCACCGGGGAAATTTCAGCGCTGCAGGAAGGCATTCGTCCGTTTAATCAACAGCAACTTCAATCACTTGACCATGAAACTGAACGCCTGCGCCACCTGATTGACGACCTATACCAGCTCTCGCTGTCTGATATGGGGGGACTGCGCTATAACTTTTCTCCCTGCGATCTTGGTGAGAAGGTACAACAAGTCGTTAACTCACTTTCAAACAGCGCGATAGAGCAAGGTATTAGTATCCACACCAATATTGACTCCGGCGTGATGATTAATGGGGATCACAACCGTATCAGTCAGCTGCTCACCAATATCATCCAAAATTCTCTTGCTTACACAGATGCACCCGGTACTCTGGATATTTTGCTTCAACACCAGTCTCAGGCAAACAAGGAAAAACAGGTGATACTGGAATTCAACGACACGCCCCCTGGTGTGACCACAGAAGAATGCCAGCAATTGTTTGAACCGCTATACCGCCGCGATGAATCCCGTAACCGTCGTACTGCCGGAGCCGGACTCGGGCTGGCTATTTGCCGGAACATTGCCAAGGCACACCGGGCAGATATCACAGCAACACCATCCGCATCTGGTGGTTTATGCATTCGCATTAGTTTTCCCGCTCTCACTCCTGAACACGCCGGATAAAACCATGACTCAGCAAACCGTATTCATTATCGAAGATGAAGAAAAAATCGCAGAACTACTTGCCGACTACCTGAAAAATGATGGTTTTAACACACATATTATCGGTCATGGCGACGACGCCGTTGCAGCAATCGAACAGGAAAAACCAGACTTTGTCATCCTGGATTATATGTTGCCGGGAAAAGATGGGCTCACGATCTGTAAAGAAGTGCGCCGGTTTTCCAATGTGCCAATCATGATGCTAACAGCAAAAGTGGATGAAATTGACCGTTTGCTGGGCCTGAAGCTGGGGGCGGATGATTATGTCTGCAAGCCCTTTCTCCCCAGAGAAGTTGTGGCCAGGGTGCATGCTATTTTACGCCGCACCCAAAACATAACAGTGCCGGAAAGCAGCAATGAATCTGCTGGCATCACCTACCGTGATATCACTATCTATCCTGAGCAATACCGCTGTGTGGCCGGAAACCATAATATTGAGCTAACACCGGTTGAATTTCGCCTCCTGCTCGCACTAGCCTCAAAACCAGGTCGGGTATTCTCTCGCGATCAACTCATCGACCAATGTTATACCGACAACCGGATAATTAGTGACCGTACAATCGACAGCCACCTGAAAAACCTGCGTCGCAAATTAGCCGCTGTGTGTGAAGAAGACCTGTTTCACTCGGTGTATGGAGTTGGCTATAAGCTGGAGTGATTTTCAGCATTTTG
>JBMZDK010000207.1:0-7616 GCA_049614265.1 Thiolinea sp. | reverse complement strand
ACACTCGATAACCCGGTAGTTAATGACAAAGCGGCAGCTGCACCGGAAGCCAGTGCCAGGGCAACAGCACTCCAGCCAGCATGTGTACGCGCTAATAATTCCGGACTATTCAGTTCGTTTGGCCACCACGCCCCCAGCACCGCCGACATAAGTACCGCTAAACCAATACCGACTAACAGGGTTAATGCCGATTTTCTCATCAGGCTAACATCACCCAGTGCAGTGCCCAGACTCAACGCCAGATTCGGCGTCAGCAAGGGGGCGATTACCATTGCCCCGATGACCACCGCGACATTATTTTCAATCATTCCAATGGCCGCAACGACCGTAGACAGCATCAGCAAGGCGATATAGTTCATATCCAGCCGTGCACCTTTTGCAACCTCCTGATACAAAGCTTCGCGCAAAGAAATCGCTGAATCCTGCTGTTTTTCCTGATCGACACCAAGGCGGGGTAAAGACACCTCAACCGGCAGCACCATAATGCGCGCTGTCGGCTGAGCGCCAAGAACATTTTCCAGCAAATCAAGCAGATTCTGCACCTGATTATCCGTCACCAGCAGACGCATCGCCTGCATACCGTCTTCACCCACCATGCCAAGACGAAAATCACTGGCCTTAACCTTTTCCGCAATGGCCGCCACCGTATCTGAACTTCCCTGATTCGCAACGACTTCGACATATTTCATGGCTTCTCCGCTTTGTCTGCTGAATATCCCCTACCCTTACCACAGCGCAGAGGGATTCTATAATTATCAATATTTCATATCTTTCTTATCATAAACCAAACCCTTGTCCGCCGACTGCTTCCGTATCGCATCAAAGATTTTTGCGTCCAGTGAATCTTCATCCATTCCGGCCGCTTCAACCTTTTGCTTCAGGTAAGCATCACGCTTTTTCGCCAGAGCCTGAATCTCACTATGCAGCTTTTCACGCTCAGCAGCTTTTTCTTCAATGTAACTCTGACGATCTTCCGGCTTCATTACCTGCATTACTGCGGGCAACTCATCCGCAGCGACACTCTCCAGCTCCACCTCACCACTGGCGATTTCAGCGACAAGCTCTTTATCACCAAGGAAATTATTCTTACCACTCACTGAAGCATTAAACGCTGCCCGCCGGGCCTGTGAAGCTTTACTCGCTTCTTTATACAATTTTCCGGACGCAGCGACTTTAGCTTCCTGTTTCATCTTTTCCTGTGCGGTGCCGTAATAAATACGTGTTCGGTCCATACGCCCCGACAGCTCGGCCAATTCATCATCGTAAGGCGTAGCAATGGCCACTGCACTACCGGATTGCTCGACCTGAAAATAACTACCCTGCCCCAGGCTGGCAATACGCTGCCAGTTTTTAGTCGCTGCACGATTATTACCACTTTGGATCGCGTTGATCACAATCCCTTTATGACCTGCGATATGGATAGTTTCGGGATATTTCACGTCATCCTGATAATCCATGTGGGCCGGTGCATCACCCACCAGAAATACAACTTTGTAGACCTCTTCGTTCTGACTCCAGGACATTTTATGCACTGCTTCATATAACGCCTGATTTACACTTTCCGGCCCGTCACCGCCTCCGGCAGCTCTGAAATCCATCAACTTGGCATACATTGAGTCGAGGTCAGACGATAGATCGGTCAGCTTAGTTACATACTGATCACCACGATCACGGTAGCCCACCAGCCCCATTTTGATTTCCGGCGCTGTTTTTGCCTGCGCCATCGTGCTGGCAATCGACCATATTTTTTCCTTCGCAGCATTAATCAAACCACTCATGCTGCCCGTAGTATCTAAGACAAAGACCACTTCTATTTTCGGCTGTGCCAGTGCCTGCCTGACTTCTGCATCACTATTCACCCCGGTATCCGGCTGACTAACATGGGCAAGCGTATAAGGCTTTTCCGGAAACTTTAAAGCGCCGGCCTGTGCGGTAGAGATTGCTGCTGAAGCTAACAGCGCAGCGATAGTTAAAGGCAATAAACGATAAGTGAAACGTGGAAAGGTATGGTGTTTTTTGCTGGTCACTGTCATGACTGATTCCTTATAATTTGATAAAAATATGCGTACAAAAATCAGTAGCTGGATTAATGCAACTGTTGATACGCCGCTGATGGAACCAGTGTAGGCAGCACCGCTTTTTTGAAACAGACACAACTTTGTAAAACCTTTACCGCCGCTTTTACAAAAAATTTACATCGCAGTGGTTTAGCCTTGTTAGACTAAAATTAAAAGCACAGGGATCCAGTTGGCAATGACTACCCGGAACCAGATACTGTAATTGACAACGAATGTACGCCGGTTCTCAGGCATTCAAAACCTGATACTTCCACCTTAATCACTCATCAAGACGAATTTTTAGTAAAAACCTTATGTCACAAAACGCTCACATTCTGATTGTCGAAGACGAACCCGCCATCCGCATGGGGTTGATTGATGTCTTTGTCTATCATGGCTATCAGGTTGATTTTGCTGACAACGGCGAGACGGGACTGGAAAAAGCATTATCCGGCCAGTTTGACCTTATCCTGCTTGATGTCATGCTGCCCGGTATCAATGGCTTTGACATTTGCAACCGGATTCGGGAACAAAGCCGGGATCAGGCGATTATTATGCTGACCGCTAAAAGCAGCGATGAGGATATTATCAAAGGTCTGTCACTGGGAGCGGATGATTACGTTGCTAAACCCTTTTCTGTCGCTCAGCTGGTCTTGCGGGTACAAGCCGTGTTACGCCGCAGCCTGCCTGATACAGCGGAACAATCAACAATTATGCTTGATGATGGCTATGAAATTGACTGCCTGAATTTATCCGGTACCGCCGGTGGTAAACCAGTATCTTTTACCCGTCGTGAAATTGACTTACTGCAATATTTACACTCACATGCCGAACGCCCCGTTCCACGTGAAGAACTGCTGCATAAGGTATGGGGCTATGCAAATAATATTGAACTGGAAACCCGTACAGTCGACATCCACATTGCCAAACTGCGGCGCAAGATAGAAAAAGATTCCTCGACTCCAGCCTTCCTGGTTACTATACGCGGTGCTGGCTACCGCCTGCTTAGCCAGAACCCGTAAGCATCATGGGGCAACCGCTGAAAAAACTGGATAAAAAACGTTTACGGCGCTGGTTGCTGCTGTTTTTCTTTGCTCTGTTGATTCCCACAGTACTGCTGGTACAACAATCATACAGTCGTTTAAAATGGGAAACCTTCCATCAACACCAGCTAATGGCAGCCGAACTGTCTGAACGGATTGACCTGCGCCTGATGCAGCTCATTAATAATGAGGATCAGCGTGATTTCGATGACTTTGCCTTTCTGAAAACCAATGCTGATAACAAGAACAATTTGCCGCAACGCTCACCACTAGCCGAGTTTCCGGTGCGCACACTACCACCGGGGTTATTAGGCCATTTTCAGGTCGACGCCGCCGGTCAGCTAATCACTCCTATAGTGCCACTCAACAGCAGCTCCAACTCTCATAGTATTCCGGCAACAGAACTCAATCAGCGCCTCGCTCTGCAAAATACGATTCAGGATATTCTGGCCGCCAATAAACTGGTACGCAAACCACCGGTTCGGCTTCAGACACCAGCGACAGAAACCGCTATAAACATCGGGGCGAATAACAGCAGTGATTCTTTTCCGGCCCAACTAAACCCTGCACCAGCCGACCAGCTGTCTGAAGAAGCAGAGCCGGTAATACAGGCAGAATCAGCTGGTGCTATGAGTCAACTCAATTCATTCACTACAGCTAATCAGGAACAGGCACCTGACCTCGCGCAATCGGATGATGTCATCGCAGAAGTGTTTTCCCGAAAAAACAACACCTCACACAGTGACTCTGCACCTGTTGAAGCCAAAGAATCAGAAGCCCAGGCCGATTCGCCAGAACAAGCACCCGTTACCTTCAAACAACTCCGGGAAATCAGCAAGCAATCAGCACAACAAAGCGATTATGACCGGGTTGAAGACTTGCAACTCAAGCAAAACTATCTGCAGAAGGATGCAGAGAAAAAACGGAAAACAGAAGCTGTAAGCAAACAAAAACAATCCGCTTCACGTATACCTAAAGCAACAAGCAAACCAGTAAAAAACCGCATCTCTCCCTTACGTATCCGCACCTTTGACAATGAAATTGATCCGTTCGAATTCAGCTTGCTGGACAAAACATATTTTGTGTTGTTCCGCCAGGTCTGGCGCAATGGTCAACGTTATACGCAGGGCCTGTTGATTGAACAATCCACCTTTTTGGAAGAGATAATCAACAATGCTTTTGCCCGGACTACGCTGTCAGAAATGAGTGATCTGCTGGTAGCTTATCAGGGCAATGTGCTCAGGGCTTTCTCCGGCCAGCCAGAAAAAAATCAGCGTTATCAGAGCCAGAAAATCACGGAGCAACAACTGGGTGAACAACTGTATCAGGTACGATTGTCCGATCCACTGAGTGACTTACAATTAATCTACAGTATTACGCAATTGCCGGTCGGAGCGGGCGGGCAGTTGATTCTATGGCTGTCCTTATTACTCGGCATCGTACTGTTGAGCGGTTTCTATCTGATGTATCGTCTTGGCATCAGTCAGATTGAACTCGCTAATCAACAGCAGGATTTTGTTTCTGCAGTCAGCCACGAACTAAAAACTCCGCTCACCTCCATTCGCATGTACGGCGAAATGCTGATTCAGGGCTGGGCACCGGAAGAACGCAAAAATACCTATTACCAGTTTATTTTTGACGAAAGTGAACGCTTATCACGGCTGATCAACAATGTACTACAGCTGGCCCGAATGACCCGCAATGAACAGGAGGCTGAATTAGCAGTACATAATGTGTCGGACTTAGTGCGGGATGTGAAAGCAAAAATCAGTTCACAGATTGAAGCCGCTGATTTTTCACTGACAGTGGATATGGATGAGCAATCAACTTCTGAACAAGTCATGATTGATGCAGACTGGCTCACGCAAATCATGATCAATCTGGTTGATAATGCGATCAAGTTTTCGGCTAAAGCTGAGGTAAAAACTATTATTCTTGATGTTCGCTCTACGGCTAAACAACGGGTTAGCTTTACCATCAGCGATCATGGGCCGGGGATCGATAAACAGCAGATGAAGAAGATTTTCCAGCTGTTTTACCGTAGTGAGAATGAATTAACCCGCGATACAGTGGGAACCGGTATTGGCCTGTCATTAGTCCATCAAATGACGACAGCGATGGGGGGAAAGGTAAGTGTGGAAAACCGGGAGCTAAATGCTGATTTTCAGGGGGCGGCATTTAGTGTAACTTTTCCGGTGATATGAAAAATATTCAGTATAGTATCGCGACCCTTGAATCATTGCATACACACTTACTCACAGGAGCAGCACAATGACAAACACTATGCACGCTGTACAACTCACCGGCCACGGCGGTTTTGAGAAACTGGAATACCGCACTGATATTCCGGTACCCACTCCCGGCCCACAGGACGTGCTGATCCGGGTCAGTGCCTGCGGTATCAACAATACGGATATTAATACCCGCGTTGGCTGGTATTCAAAATCTGTCACCACAGCAACCAATGACGGAGGTTCCGGCGGATTCGATGATGCAGATGACGACGATGGTGGCTGGTCAGGCGCACTGGCATTCCCCAGAATACAGGGTGCAGACTGTTGCGGGACAATTGTTGCCGTCGGCAGCGAAGCAGACGCCGGACGCATTGGCGAGCGGGTAATAGTTCGCACCATGCAGGATGTCCACGATGAAGGTGTACCTTTTGCCTGTATTACCTATGGCTCTGAAATGGATGGCGGTTTTGCCCAGTATGCCGTCGCTCACCAGAAGGAAGCTTATACCGTTAATGCTGACTGGAGTGATGCTGAACTGGCCTCAATTCCTTGTGCTTATTCGACTGCAGAAAACATGCTGCACCGAATCAAACTGGGCGTGGAACGCGTGTTGATTACCGGCGCTTCCGGCGGAGTAGGCTCAGCAGCAGTACAATTGGCTAAACGCCGGGGGGCAGAAGTCATTGCACTGGCCTCAGCCGCTAAACATGATGATGTCAAAGCACTGGGAGCTGATCTGGTGCTGGACCGGAATGCCGATCTGGTCTCAGCATTAGGCAAGGAAAGTGTCGATGTGGTTGTTGACCTCGTAGCCGGTGACGGCTGGCCGCCCCTGCTGGATATCCTGAAACGCGGCGGACGTTATGCAACTGCCGGCGCTATCGCCGGGCCGCTGGTTGAGCTGGATGTGCGTACACTTTACCTGAAAGATCTGACGTTTTATGGCTGTACATATCAGGACGAAGCGGCGTTTCGCAATCTGGTTAGCTATATCGAAAACAATGAAATTCGCCCACTGGTTGCTAAGACATATCCGTTACAGGACATTGTTCAGGCACAGCAGGATTTTCTCGCCAAACAATTCACCGGCAAACTGGTTCTCATCCCGCCACAGGATTAACACCGGCGTTACCTGACAAGAATAACGGGCCGGGGGCAACTACCCCCAGCTCACCACAACTTTGGAAGCCGCAACAGTCGCCAGCGCAGCAGCCACCTGCTTTTCACCATCAGCATCCAGCGCATAGACATCGACCTGTACATGTTTAAGCCGCCGTCCGGAGCGCAACACGCGCGCCCGTGCTTCCAGCGCATCGCCTAAACCCGGTTCCAGAAAGCTGATTTTAAATTCAACAGTTAACGGCTGTTCATCACCCGACATTAATGTATAAGCGGCAAAGCCAGCCGCATTATCAGCCAGTGTTGATGTGACACCACCATGGAACAAACCATGTTGCTGCGTCAGTGCCTCACTGTAGGCAAGCCGGATTGAACACTTTCCCTCCGCCACATGCGATAACTCCGCACCCAGCGTGTGCATAAAACCCTGCTTGTCAAAACCTTCTTTCACCCTTGCTGTCAGCAAATCATCCATTACCTTTTGCCCCGTTTGATCTCCGGTTAAGCGGTTAGCTGCTGACCGCTCATTCCGGTATTTCTTTCAAGATTCGGCATACCCAATGATGCCCAGACGCTATCTTTTAACTGCACAAATAACCGCGCTGCTTCCGCCCGTGTCGGCAGGCCAAAAGTCTGCTGTAACACCGGATTACCTTCCTGTTTGAAGTCAATCATTAGCTTCTCAACAGCCTCAGCCTGCGCAGTGCGGATTTGAGCCTGCTCGGCTACCGTCAGCTGCGGCATAATCCAGGCATGGATATCCCATGACAGTGCCGCATGCCCCATTTCTTCATCGGTAATATGGCTAATCACCTGACGGAAGACATCAAGCGCAGCATGCTCACTTTGCCAGAGTCCACAGGCAGCAGCAAATGTCTCATTCACACAACCTTCAACGGCATTTTCCAACGCAATCTCATAGAGCGAACGCAGCGAAAATTCATCAACGCTTACTTCCGGCACAGTCGTGTCATATGCTGCTGACAGCAGGCCAGCCATCTCAGCATGACGTGTTTCCTCAGCCACTGCCTGACGGGCACGGGCAATCAGTTCAACCGGTGCAGCATAAGCTTCCAGCTCACGACTCAGGTAATCAAAGGCAGTAATAGCTGCCGTTTCCATCGCAGCCATATCAGCAAGGTACTCGCCAATATTCTCTGGTG
>JBMZDK010000206.1:0-7660 GCA_049614265.1 Thiolinea sp. | reverse complement strand
TGTCGCTGGCTGAACACCTGCCATTTATACAGGCCTATATCGCAGCTGGTTCTACTGTTGTAGTGATGATCTGGATTTACGCATGGGCAGTACTACGCAGTTTCTGGAAAGGACTATGGGTCTTTATTACGCTGGGTGGCTTGTACTATTTACTGTTCATGATTCTGCAGATGGAAGATTATGCGCTGCTTGCCGGAACCGGGCTGCT
Source organism: Thiolinea sp. (assembly GCA_049614265.1). Taxonomy (GTDB): domain Bacteria; phylum Pseudomonadota; class Gammaproteobacteria; order Thiotrichales; family Thiotrichaceae; genus Thiolinea. The sequence goes on along the minus strand of JBMZDK010000206.1, from coordinate 7,452 downwards.
GGTATTTGCAACGCTGATGATGATGTTTGCGACACGGCGGGTTCGTGCTTAATTTGAAGTTCTCCGGGCTGTTACCCACTTATGGGACAGCCCGGAGATTGTTTCTACCCAGCCTCAGCCACAATCTTCTCTACCAGCACATCCAGCGAATCAATTACCGGTAACTCCTGCTGATGCTGATCACGCAATACTGACAGCTCAGAGCAGCCCAACAGATACGCATCAACCTCACTCCGCTCACTCATTTGCCGTACCAGCCGGTTATATTCAGCCAGCAATGCATCGTTTGCAGTGCCGGCTTTTACCGCCCGAATAAGCTGCATTACCACATCCTGCGTTTCAGCATCCGGATAAACCAGTTCCAGTCTGGCTAACTGAAAAAACGGCTCGAACAGGCTGATTTTTTGTACAGCACTCGACGCCAGTAATCCCACACGTCTGACTTCAGGATGTTCGGCCCGTAAATAGCGCATGCTCATACCGATCAGGTGCCAAACCTGAATATCTACCGCTGCCTGAGCATCAGCATGATAATGGTGCGCGGTATTACAGGGGATCACCAGAAAATCAGCTCCGGACTGCTCCAGCCGTTCTGCCATTCCCGCTAACACCGGCCCCGGATCTTCGCCCTCACCTTCCAGCAGTCTTTTCAGGCGTGACGGTACTTTCGGATTATTATCCACCAACATGTGAATGTGATCAGCATCATCTTCGGCTGGTGTTGCGGCGATTACCCGCCGCATCAATTCAACCGTTGCATCCGGCCCCATGCCACCCAATACACCAACGACCTTATGTCCATCAATCATTTTTGTAATGACTCCAGTACGTCACCAATAATCTCAGCAATCACTATCATATCCGCCTCGTCAAACGTGAGTGGAATACGCATATCAAAAGTATGCGCCAAAATAGCTAATGTCTGTGGTAACTCCGGCGCTTCACCAAGATAACGCCAGCTGTCATAACGACTGGTAAATCCATGCGGCTCTGCACCGCCAAACCACTTCAATTCCACACCACGCTTAGCACAGGCCGCAAGAAAAGGCTGAATCTGATCGGCATTTAGCGCGGGTACCCGAAACTGAATCGAGCTGCCGACATAAACCTCCTGCTCCGGGCGTATAGGCAAGATAACACCGTCAATGTTTTGTAAAGCCTGCTCAGCTGCAACATAACGTGCATTCCAGCGTCGGCAGTTTTCTTCCAGCTCCGGCAATTGCGCCCGCAGAATAGCTGCACGTAAGTTATCCATGCGGCCACTGTAATTCGGCGTATCCAGCTTAATATCCTTAAACACCTCAGCCTCCGGCGCAGTACCATTACGCTCAAACAGCATATACGAACCGGAATGCATAATTGCCCGGGCCATAATCTCCGGGTCATCCGTGGTCAGAAAACCACCCTCTCCTGAATTCATATGCTTATAGGTTTGGGTACTGAAGCAGGCAATCTGTCCAAACGTGCCGGAATTTTTACCATTCCAGCTTGCACCCATGGTGTGCGCGCAATCCTCAATTAAAATCACGCCATACTTTTCACACAGCGCCACCACCCCTTCCATATCCGCCAGATGACCACGCATGTGCGACATCATGAAAAAGCGACTGCCGGATTCCTGCATCATCTTTTCCAGATGCCCGGGATCAACACAGAAATTCTCATCAATCTCAACTAATACCACCGTACCACCAGCATTATTAATCGCTCCCGGTACCGGTGCGAGGGTGAACGCATTAGTCATTACCGGTTCGCCCGCTTGCAATCCTGCTGCTTTTAACGCGATATGCAGGGCATAACCACCTGAGGAACACGCCAGACAGTGTTTAACACCCAGCCAGTCCGCATATTCCTGTTCCAGCAGCGCTGCTTCAGCAGTCTCCCCTTCAACGACGTTATAACGGTGCAGTCGCCCGGTACGCATAACTTCGATAGCACGTTGAATACCAGCTTCAGGAATAGATTCCTGCTGGGTGAAAGGTTTGGTGAACACTTTATTCATAGGACGATTACTCTCGCCAGGGGGTTAAAATCAGGATTAGACAGACAGTATTTCTGCCAGCTGTATAAAATCACGGGCATGCAGCGTGTTTCCGGAACGCGGTGAAACATCTTTAACCTGGGTTGCGCCATACTCCAGTGGCCGTTCGATATAAGCCGTCTGCAAACCGCAGCCCCGTGCCGCTGCCAGGTCATTATGATGCGCTGCCACCAACATCACTTCCTCCGGCTTCACATCAAATACCTTTGCTACTCCAAGGTAAGTATCAGGATGCGGTTTATAAGCACGAAAAACTTCGGCAGACAAAATGCAATCCCACGCTAAATCGGCCCGTTTGGCCATGTTGCTCAATAAGCCCAGATTACCATTCGACAGACTACAAATGGTGAAACTCTGTTTCAGGCGTTTCAGACCTGGTGATGAATCCGGCCAGCCATCTAAGCGATGCCAGGCTTTATTGAGGTGCTTTTTCTGTGCTTCGCTAAGACTATCAACACCAAATTCCACCAGAATTTCATCCAGTATCATCCGATGTAAATCATCAATCAACGTCCACCCCAGTTCGCCACTCATTACCCGTTGCATGGCTGGTGCATAACCTGCCCGCCACGCCAGCGCGAAGGCATTAGCATCAATGCCCGGGATAAGTTCTTCAACCTCACGCATGATAGAACCATGCCAGTCAACGACCGTACCGAAAACATCGAAAGCGAGGATTTTGGGTCTGGTTTGCAGCAAAACGGACTCCTAAGCAAAGTGAACGGGGAATACTCGTCAAGTATACCCCGACACGCAACGCTATGCTGTAAACACCATCCTCACAGGTGGCTGAGTGTAGCCTAGCCGAAGCCTAGATATAACCCGGCAGGTCAAACAGGTCAGGATAGCCAAACAGTGCCGCGCTACCACCGGTATGCAGGAATACCACGTTTTCGCCTTCTTTGAAGTGGCCTTTACGTACCAGATCAATCAGACCTGCCATGCCTTTACCGGAGTAGACCGGATCAAACAAAATACCTTCGTATTGTGCCAGCATCTTTACGGCTTCACGCATGCTATCTGTCGGTAAACCATAGCCTGGGCCAACATAGTCACTATTTGCCACGACTGCTTCACGCTCAATAACACCCGGCTTCAGACCCATGTAATCCGCTGTGCGCTCGGCCAGTGAGAATACCATTTCCTCCTGCTTCTGCTTTGGTGCACGCACGCCAACACCATAGACAGGAATGCCACTGTTCAGTGCTTCCATACCCAGCACCAGACCCGCCTGTGTGCCGGCACTACCGGTAGCATGTACGACATGATCAATTTTCAGTTGACGATCATTCGCCTGCGTCAGTAATTCAGCAGCGCAGTTAACATAACCCAGCGCGCCAACAGGGTTAGAACCGCCGCCTGGAATGATATAAGGCTTTTTGCCATCATCACGTAACTTCGCCGCCAACTCTTCCATTGCCGCATTCATATCGGTGTCACCGGGGCGCTTGGAAATGGTTGAACCATGCAGCTGATCCAGCAGAACGTTACCGTTATAAACATAAGCAGGATCTTCGGAACCGGTACGGTCTTCCAGCAGAACGTGACACTCCATACCCAGCTTGGCTGCTGCTGCAGTCGTTTGGCGGGCATGGTTAGACTGTGTGGCACCCTGAGTAATAATCGTGTCCGCGCCCAGTTGCACCGCTTCACCCATCAGGAATTCCAGCTTACGGGTTTTATTACCGCCGGTAGACAGACCGGTACAGTCATCGCGCTTAATCCATAAGTTAACTTTACCGCCCAGTGCTTCACTCAGACGATTCATCGGCTCAAGCGGAGTAGGAAGGTGGGCCAGACTGACACGGGGGAAACGGGAAAGGTGCATGATTATCTCCAAAATTAATAAAAAGCAGGTTACGCTGCATGTTTTCACAAAAAATAATAGATGTTAAATGCTTTCTTCTATGTCTATTATTACTATTCGGCATAATAGCGCTGATTAAACGCCCTATTTGAGAGACACAATAAACTGAAAACTGACATTAATGCTGCTTCGCTGCAAAAGGATAGATGAATGGCTGAATTAAAATGGCTGGAAGACCTGTTAGCACTGATGGAAGAGGATTCATTCACCAAAGCCGCCAAACGGCGTTATGTCACACAACCTGCATTCTCACGCCGTATTCGCCAGCTGGAACGTTGGCTGGATGTTGAATTAATCGATAGTAAACGCAAGCCGGTACATATTCTGCCCTTAGCCCGGGAACATGAAAGCCAGATCCGCACCCTGATTCATGATTTTTATCAGCTAAGAAACAGCCTGCATCATAGCAGTCGTGAGCAACGTACTGGTTTTGTCGTCCAGCACACACTTGCAGTCTCTCATTTTCCGGCACTCATTCGGCACATGTTACCGGCATTACCGCATCATTATTACCTGCAAACGGCCAATAATGAAGAATGCACCGGTCTGTTTAGCGAACAAAGTAGTTTTATGCTGTGTTATGAACGTCCGGGGCAATCTTTGCTCCCGCAAAATGAAGGGCTGGAGCGGGTTAAGCTGGATTGTGAACACCTGATTCCGGTCATTCACCACAATCAGCAGGCTCTCCCGGATATTGTTAAAACTGCCGGATCAGATAATTCCCGGCCGCAGCCGCTGCCTTTATTATTGTTCCCTAAAGGCGGCTTCCTGGCCGATGTGCTGGCCGCAGGCTGCCTGCCCGCTACGATGCGTGATTACCCTGTAGAAATTATCTGTGAATCTGCTTTTGCTATCAGCCTGAAAGAAATGGTGTTGGCCGGAATGGGTATCGCCTGGCTACCGGCCGGATTAGTCAAAGATGAAATTGCAGCCAAACGACTGATCGCACTGGACAAAAAACTGGGCAGCTGTGAACTGGATATCTGTTTGTATTACCGGTTGAGCAGTCATGCGGAAACAGCATTCCGCTTAATACAAAACACAAAAGACCAAAATACTTCCCGGGGCTGACTTTACACCACCTGTACTTCCGGTCATTATTATTTTCTGAACAAGCGTCCTGTACATTGTTCCCGATCCCGAAAATCAGGAGGATTCAAGCCCAATGACCGAAACGGCTTATATCTACGATGCCATTCGTACACCACGATCCAAAGGTAAGGCTGATGGCAGCTTGCATGAAGTCAAACCCATCACTCTGGTGACAACACTGCTTCATGCGATGCAACAACGTCATGACCTCGATACTGCCCGGATTGACGATGTCATGCTGGGTTGTGTTTCACCGGTTCATGAACAAGGTGCGGTACTACCCAAAATTGCACTGCAAAAGGCCGGGTGGGATGAAAGTGTGGCAGCTGCCCAGGTCAATCGTTTTTGTGCTTCCGGGCTGGATACGTTTAACACTGCGGCGGCGAAGATTGCCAGTGGCTGGGAAGATATGGTCTGCGCCGGTGGTTATGAAAGTATGAGTCGTGTACCGATGGGGTCAGATGGCGGGCCATTTTCTGAAGACCCGGAAACGGTGATTGCCACCGGGTTTGTACCTCAGGGAATTGGGGCGGATCTGATCGCTACTCTGGACGGTTATAGCCGTGAGGATGTCGACAATTTTGCCGTACGTAGTCAGCAAAAGGCAGCAGCGGCGCGTGACAATGGCTGGTTCGATAATTCTGTGATACCGGTTAAAGATGAAAATGGTTTAACCATTGTACAGCGTGATGATTTTATAAAACCCGATACCACAGCAGACATTCTGGCCGGATTAAAACCCAGTTTTGCCAAAATGGGAGCAATGGGCTTTGATAATGTTGCACTGGCCCGCTATCCACAGGTAGAACGGATTAACCATGTACACACGCCCGGCAATGCTTCCGGTATTGTGGATGGTGCGTCATTAATTTTACTCGGTAATGAACGGGCAGGAAAAGACCTTGGCCTGACGCCGCGTGGGCGGGTGGTCTCTGTTGGTTTGCTGGCCTCTGAACCAACTATTATGCTGACCGGCCCCGGCCCGGCCTCGAAAAAAGCGCTGGCAAAAGCAGGCCTGACAATGGCTGATATTGATCTGGTTGAGATTAACGAGGCTTTTGCCTCGGTGGCGCTGCGCTTACAGAATGACCTGGATGTACCGGATGAGAAGCTGAATGTAGTCGGTGGTGCGATTGCTATGGGGCATCCGCTGGGGGCGACAGGTGGCTGCCTGGTTTCAACTATGCTGGATGAGCTGGAACGCAGGTCATTAAAGCGGGCACTGATTTGCATGTGTGTCGGCGGCGGTATGGGGATTGCTTCGATTATTGAGAGAGTCTGAAATGAACGGTTTTGATTACCAGAAAGATGCCGATGGCATTGTCACTATCACCATGGATATGGCGGGTTCTGCTAATGTCATGAATGCCGCTTACCGTGAACACATGTTGGAAACGGTAGCGAAGCTGGAAAGCGAGGACAGCCTGAGCGGTGTGGTATTTGCTTCCGCTAAAAAGGTGTTCTTTGCCGGGGGGGACCTCAATAGCCTGTTGGCCACTGAAGTTATCGATGAGGAATACTTTAATTATGTTGAAGAAAATAAAACCTTTCTGCGCCGTTTAGAAAAGCTGCCGGTTCCGGTTGTTGCGGCAATCAATGGCGCGGCACTGGGCGGTGGTTATGAAATTTGCCTGGCCTGTAACCATCGGATTGTGGTGGACAAGCCGAATGCTGTTGTTGGCTTGCCGGAAGTCACCATTGGCTTATTACCGGGTGCGGGGGGCGTGGTGCGCCTGACTGCGAAGCTGGGACTGGAAGCTGCATTACCCTGGCTGCTGGAAGGTAAACAGGCTAAGCCAGCTGCGGCCCTGAAAGCCGGTTTAGTGGATGAAATCGTTGCTGAAGTGGAGGAATTGCTACCTGCTGCCAAAGCGTGGATTAAAGCGAATCCGGAACAGCATACCCAGCCCTGGGACAACAAGGGTTTTCATTATCCCGGCGGAGACGCAAAAAGCGATCGCATCAGGCAAATCGCCACCATGGCTCCAACTATGTTAATGCAGAAAACCCGTGGGCTGATGCCCGCACCGGAGAAGATTCTTGATCTGGCAGTAAACTCGATGCGGGTAGACTTTGCGACTGCGCTGCGCATGGAAAGCCGGGGCTTCTGTTATCTGGTTGGTACTAAAGAAGCTAAGGCAGCGATCAGCACGTTTTTCTTTGGCATGAATGCGATTAAAAGCGGCAAATCGCGCCCACAAGGAGAACGCTGGCAGGCTCATAACGCAGCCATTCTCGGTGCAGGCATGATGGGGGCGGGTATTGCCTGGCAACATGCTTATAAGGGCTTGCCAACCTGCCTGAAAGACCGAGAGCTGAGCACGGCTGAAAAAGGTAAGGCCTATTCTGCCGGGCTGGTGGCGAAACGGGTACAGCGGGGCTGGATGGATCAGGAAACGGGGGATGCACTGCTGCAACGAATTACCCCCGTCACTGAAGATGCAGAGATCCG
>JBMZDK010000205.1:0-7664 GCA_049614265.1 Thiolinea sp. | reverse complement strand
TGGCACTGGAGATTAATGGCAGTGCATTGGGTGTTAAAGCTGAGGCGGACTGGATTGGAACAGATCAGGTAACTCAGGAAACTCTGCAGGCATGTGATGGCCTGTGGTGTATTCCGGCCAGCCCCTATGTTGATATGGAGGGGGCGTTAACCGCGATCCGTTATGCGCGTGAGAATGGTGTGCCTTTTTTCGGTAGTTGTGGCGGTTATCAGCATGCTGCGCTGGAATTTGCCCGTAATGTCCTGGGGTATCCGCAGGCCGATAACACAGAGGTTAACCCTGATACTGAAATGCCACTGATTTCAGCATTATCATGCGCGCTGGTGGAAACATCCGCGCCAATTTTCGTGCAAGAGTCGTCCAGGGCCGGTGATTGTTATCAGGCTACTGAAGTGGTTGAAGAATATCGTTGCAGTTATGGGGTGAATCCGGAATATATGGGGTTGTTTGCTGACAGTGCGATGCGCTTTGTCGGGCATGATGCTGAAGGTGAGCCACGGGTATTGGAGATTGCTGAACATCCGTTTTTTATTGGCACCGCTTTTCAACCGGAACGTTCTGCTTTAAGGGGCGAACAACACGCTTTGATTTCAGCGTTTCTGGCAGCGGCTAAAACCTACCATGAACATTCTGCAGCTGAGAGATAAGGAATGTTAATTGATCACATCGGTTTGGCCGTATCGAACTATGAGGCCAGCAAATCCTTTTATACGGCTTGCCTCAAACCACTCAATATTGAGTTGCTTGTGGAGCTTGAGAATGAAGACTGGGCAGGCTTTGGTCGTGGAGATAAGGCTGAATTCTGGTTTGGATGGGATGAGACGGTGCAACATCCAATGCACATCGCCTTTCATGCTGAAAACCGGGCGCAGGTCGATGCGTTTTATCAGGCGGCATTAGCCGCAGGCGGACAGGATAATGGTGCGCCGGGTATCCGTGAAATTTACCATCCCGATTACTATGGCGCGTTTGTACTTGACCCGGACGGCCATAACATCGAGGCCGTTTGCCATCAGGCTGAATGACTGAGGGCCAAATACCCCGTACGTAAATACATTAATGCGCCTTCTTCTCCTGTGACGGGTGCATGACCGCTGCCGATTGGGTTACGTGCCCATGTTCCGGCTGTATAAGTCCCTCGATCATCAGAAAACGCACCTTCTAAGACCAGTAATTCTTCTCCGCCGGGGTGTTCATGACGGGGGAATTGTGTATTGGGTGCCAGCCTGAGCAGGAGAGTCTTTACACCGTCGTGCTCATGCAAGGGCAGATAGCTGCGTTCGGGTATTGGCCCGGTTAACCACTCAGCAGTACGGGTATCGACGTTGATTTGTCCCTGATCACCATCAGAAAACTGGCAGAGCTTGACCAATATCGTGCAGCCGTCACGCGTAAAGGGTTGGTGGCGTGAACCCGGCGGGTTACGCACATAAAAACCCGCAGAGTAATCACCGCTTTCATCGGAGAATGTGCCGTCCAGCACCAGATACTCTTCGCCACCACCATGTGTATGTGCCGGGAAATAACTGTCTGGCGCAAAACGTACAATGGTGGTTACCATTTCTGTTTCTTCAGACAATACCTCAAGCCGTTTACGTTCTACACCAGCAGCAGGCGATGCTTCCCACTCCATGTGGTTGGTATCAATAGATAAATATTGTGTCAGGTCAGCGTTTAGTAAGCTCATTGTTACCTCATCAGGCTGCAATCTCACCCATAATGCGTAGAAATTTCAGTACTTCGGCTGTCGAGTTGTAATGACACATCGACACTCGCACGCAGGTTTCCATTTCCAGTGGTATCAGCACGTTACCGGAAAAATAATCATTCTTCCGTACATGAGTACGGATACCGGCTTCATTCAGACGCGTGACGACTTCAGCAGAAGGCACACCATCAACTGCCAGTGAAACCAGGCCCTCGCGTTGAGGGTTATCTAAGCCACCAATTACATAAACTTTTTCCATGTCCCGCAGGCCCGGCTGATTAATCGTGCCGTTAATCATGGTCTCCACGAGGTGCTCTTCATGAGCTGCAATATGTTCTCCGGCGGCTAACAGCCGGGTGCGGCGGTCATCAGAGTTGCTGAACTGACTGCCTAACCAGTCCAGATAGTTTACGACTTCAGAAAAGGTAGCGTATGCGGAGGTGTCGCGTGTCCCCATTTCCCAGAAATCAGCAGCTGTGCCATCAAGGTGATCATGGGGCAGGGTGCTCATACGGGGTGAAACCCAGGCGAAACCGTAGTTGTGTTTTGAAAAAACTTTATAAGCAGATACCGCAAAAGCATCGATATCATAAGACGCCAGATCTAAAGCACCGTGCGCCGCATGTTGAATGCCATCAACAATAATAAAACAGTCGGGCGCAACAGAACGAATCACCTTGCTGACAGCTGCGACATCAACCCCCATCCCGGTAACCGGACTGGTTTGAATAATCGTGGCAACGCGGGTATCCGGTGTTACATACTGGCGGTAATCATCCGGGGTAATCGCAGTAGTGCCATTGTCGTGGGGGATCGCTATGTATTCCTTACCGGCAATTGCTGACCAGCGTTTACAGGCGCTGACGGTTGCGGGATGTTCCAGTGTGCTACCCAGAACAACCCCGCCTTCTGCTGAACCCATGACTGCAGCCCGTACCAGCCGGAACAGGAGTTCTGTACCACTTTCACCAACAAAGACCAAACCGTCATCTGCACCCAGAAACAGCATCATGTCTTCGCGGGCTTTATTGATCACCCGAACCAGTTCATGTGAAGCAGGATTGTCACGGCCCTGGTTATCCGGGATTGCAGCGAAATGGGTATTGACTTCAACGACTGACTTAAGCGTCAGCGAACCACCGGCATTTTCAAAAAAGGCTCTTGGCCCCTGATAAGGGCAGCTGTCTACATGGTGGAAGCGGTCACGAATTTGTTCGAGCAAAGTATCGTTGAGCATGCGGTCTCTCGTCTGTATTGGTTTTAGATTAGCGGTAAGTATGTACGCAAAAGCTTCAGGTATTTTTAAGCCTTTGCTTCGTTAGCTGACAGGCTTTACGCGTTTGAAAACTTTTGCCACACTGCTTCGTGTTTAATAAGCGCCGAGCAGCATGGTGGGTGTATGCGTACTTTAATACCGGTTTTCAGGCAGTATACATGAAAGAATCTGATCTTTATGCCCCGTTAAAACGCTTTCTGGAAGGGCAGGGTTATGAAGTTAAAGGGGAAGTGGTTAACTGCGATGTTGTTGCGGTGCGGGGTGATGAAATGCCGCTGGTGGTTGAGTTGAAACTGGCATTCAACCTCAATGTCCTGTTGCAGGTTGTTGAACGTTTGTCACTGACACCGACGGTGTATATCGGTATTCCGTTACAGACGACGGTTCTGCGTAAAAAGCGTAAGCCGGTATTGAAGCTGCTGAAGATGTTGGGACTTGGGTTGATAGTCATTGACCCGAAGGCGGATACGGTGGATGTTGTGCTTGATCCCGGCGAATACAGACCGCGTACAGTTAAACGGCGCCGGGATCGTTTGTTGGGTGAGTTTGCCCGCCGGGTCGGTGATCCCAATGAAGGGGGTGTTGCGATGCGTCAGGGCATCATGACGGCCTATCGGCAGCGGGCACTGTTAATTGGGCAGTACCTTGGTGAACACGGCGCAACGAAGGCGTCAGTTGTGGCGCAGCAGGTAGCGGACCCGAAAGCACGGGAGGTATTGTATCGTGATGTCTATGGCTGGTTTGACCGTTTGGGGCAGGGAATATATGCACTGTCGCCAAAAGGGGAAGAGCAGATTAAGCAATGGCGGCCATGAAACACCTCTGATTGCAGGGTGAATTCGCCCTGAATTCGTATTATGATGCGTGTCTTTTATCTGGATTACTAAAATCAGGAGCTTACAGTGGAACTGACTGGTGCCGAGATATTCGTTGAGTGTCTGGAGGCGGAAGGCGTTGATACTATTTTTGGTTATCCCGGTGGAGCAGTGTTGTTTTTGTATGACGCGCTTTATCAGGCTACCGACCGGATCAACCATATTCTGGTGAGACATGAACAGGGGGCTGTGCATGCAGCTGAGGGTTACGCTAAAGCAACAAACAAGCCTGGCGTAGCGCTGGTGACATCAGGGCCGGGTGCGACGAATGCGATTACCGGTATTGCTGATGCTTATATGGATTCGGTTCCGCTGGTGGTGTTCACCGGCCAGGTTCCACGCGCACTGATTGGGAATGATGCCTTTCAGGAAGTCGATATTGTGGGTATTTCACGCCCCTGTGTGAAACACAATTTTCTGGTAACCGATATTGATGATCTGGCCAGCACAATCAAGAAGGCATTCTATATTGCCAGTTCCGGGCGTCCGGGGCCGGTATTGGTTGATATTCCGAAAGACATCACGCAGATGCGCACGGAATTCTCCTATCCGGAAGAAGTGTCTATCCGTTCATATAATCCGACCGTTAAAGGCAATAAGCGTCAGATACGGCGGGCGATTGATATGATTCTGGAATCTGAACGCCCCATGTTATACACCGGTGGTGGTGTTGTACTCAGTGGCGCAGCGGAAGAGCTGACCCAGTTTACCCGTGAATTGGGTTTTCCGATTACTAATACGCTAATGGGGCTGGGGGCATATCCGGCGACTGATCAGCAATTTGTTGGCATGCTGGGAATGCATGGTACCTATGAAGCCAATACTGCGATGCATGAAGCAGATTTGGTGATTGCGATTGGCGCGCGCTTTGATGACCGGGTGACCGGTAATATCGAGAAGTTCTGCCCGTATGCCAAGATCATCCATGTCGATATAGATCCTTCATCAATTTCCAAGAATGTGCATGTTGATATTCCTATTGTCGGTGATGTGAAGTCTGTCTTAAGTGACTTGCTGGATGAGTTGCGGTCGCGTAAGGATGTATCAACTGAAACTACCAGCGCACAGATTGCGCCATGGTGGAAGCAAATCAATGAGTGGCGCAAGACGGACTGCCTGAAATACGACCAGGACGATGAAACGATTCGGGCGCAGTATGTGGTGGAAAAATTCTGGGAAATCACCGGTGGTGATGCTTATGTTTGCTCTGATGTCGGGCAACACCAGATGTGGGCGGCGCAGTATTATAAGTTTGACAAGCCGCTGCGCTGGATTAATTCAGGTGGTCTGGGCACGATGGGCTTTGGTTTGCCTGCGGCAATGGGAGCGCAGATTGCCCATCCGGATGCGACAGTTGGTTGTGTGACCGGGGATGGCAGTATCCAAATGTGTATTCAGGAGTTAGCAACCTGTTTGCAGTACCAGCTACCGATTAAAGTCCTGAATCTTAATAATGGTTACCTCGGTATGGTGCGGCAATGGCAGGAGTTTTTCTACCAGAAACGTTATGCCATGTCGTACATGGATGCACTTCCGGATTTCGTTAAACTCGCTGAGGCTTATGGCCATGTGGGTATGCGGATTGAAAAACCGGGTGATGTTGAAGGGGCGCTGAAAGAAGCCATGGATATGAAGAATCGCCTGGTATTTATGGATTTCATCACCAAGAAAGAAGGTAATGTTTATCCAATGATTCCGGCGGGTGCGGGACAAAACGAAATGATATTGGTGTGATGTTATGGGTACTTTAAATTCAAGTGCCGAAAAGCGGCATGTGATTTCGATTTTGATGGAAAATGAATCAGGCGCACTATCACGGGTATCAGGCCTGTTCTCTGCCCGTGGCTACAATATCGAGTCATTAACGGTAGCGCCGACAGAAGATCCGAGTTTATCGCGGCTGACACTGGTGACACGTGGCAGTGATGAGATCATTGAGCAGATTATCAAGCAATTGCATAAGCTCATCGAAGTCGTCAAGTTAATGGATCTGGATGACTACCCGCATATTGAGCGTGAAATGATGCTGGTGAAGGTTGATGTACAGAAAAACGGTGCTTGTGAAATGGTGAAGCGGTTGTCGGATATTTTCCGAGCGCGCATTATTGATGTTAGCGATAAAACGTATACCATCGAAGCTACCGGCAGTCGTGACAAAGTCAGCGCTTTCCTCGCAGCATTAAATGAGATGCGGATTATTGAAGTGGTGCGTTCCGGCAGCATGGGTATTGCCAGGGGCTCAGCATCTATGCGTATGTGAGTTTGCCGTGGTTTCTTCTAACCTGATTAGAAGAAACCACGAAACTCAGGGTGTGGTGGTTGTTTTGACCACTACATCTAAAACGCGGCAGGGATGACTTTTCCCACTACTTTCCCCCGTGAATTCTTTAGTTCACGCCTGAAAAATGGCTGGGTCACTTCGCTGTTGGCTACCGGCTCATCCAGCTTGGCCAGCAATCCACCCAGTGCAGTTTCCGCTGCTCTTCTGGCTCCATCATCAATCTTCAATGCAAAACCAATGCCACGTTCGGGAATCATTCCGGTAAAAACGCCTTCCGCACCTGTTTTTACAATAACCCTGCCGTTTGAAGCTGCAACGACGTTTGTACAGGCGCGCCCTGTTCCGGCAATATTCATTGGGTAGGCAGCAATCGCGCGAATAATGCGTTGCATTGCCTGGGCACGTTTAGCAGGTTGCTGTTCTGAGGTTGCATAGCGACTAAAGCCCAGTGCAATGTTTTTCAGGGGTAGTGCCAGCGCCGGAATGCCACAACCATCAAAATCCCAGGGCAATTTATCTGCATCAACATCACAAAGTTCTGATAATGCCTTGCGCCAGGTTTGTTGTGAGGGATGGTCAAAATGGTGGTAATTCGCTGTTGGCCAGTTCATGTGGCGACAGAGAGTGAGCATCGATGAGTGTTTACCAGAACAGTTATGGTGTTGCCTGCCGGGTTTTTGCTGCTGACGTACCAGGTCATGTGCAGCCTGCTGCTGCATTGGATATTCCTCACCGCAAATCAGGTCGTCAAAATTAAGACTAATCTTCTGTAGTACGTCTGTCACCAGATTAACGTGTAATTCTTCACCATTGTGTGAGGCACAGGCCAGTGCGATATGTTCTGCACTGAATCCGAAGGCATCAGCAGCACCGGATTCCACCAACGGCAGCGCCTGGATCGGTTTAATGGCTGAGCGCGGGAAAATATTGCTCCGGGCATCACCGATATCCAGCAGTGTATTACCTTCAGCGTCGATTACAATAGCAGCGCCACGGTGCTTGGATTCAATTTCCTGTCCGCGCCAGACTTCTGCTAATACAGGGTTCACAGCATGAGTCTCCTTAATGTTGAAGTGGTAATCCGCCGACAAAATGCGGTTATGCAGTACGGGTAATCACTGGTGCAATATTTATTGACGGAGCCGGAAAGTAGGTTGATTGTCTGAATCAATAAGATGCTTGCTTAATAGCCATGCCTGTGCATCTTCAGCATCTTCCTCAAACCAGCGTTGTGCCGAGCCAAGCCTGAAACTGTAACCCCAGCGATCCATATCTGCTAAAGCGCGCTGGCGACCAAAGTTACTGATTTGCTCAGCCAGCAGTATTTGTAGATAACAGACCGCATTTTCCTCGTCAGTAACACCACCAGCGTCAGTATGTAGCTGCTCACGGCGCTTTGGATCCATGCAGATGGCATGGCAGCTTTCATGTAACAGGGAATGGACGGGAGTATCTGGCCGGATGTAAACCGTTTGTCTGATGAGACCTGCTTCCGGTTCTCCCCAAAAACTACCGGGAATATCC
>JBMZDK010000204.1:0-7700 GCA_049614265.1 Thiolinea sp. | reverse complement strand
TGGTGATCAAACAGCTGAAAGATAATCCGGATGTAAAAATTAAATTAACCGGACACACAGACAGCGTAGGGCGCGGTGCGGCGAACAGACGTCTTGGGCGCAAACGTGCTGAACAGGTTCGTGATATGCTGGTTAAACGTGGCGCGCCAAAGAAACAAATCGAAGTTGATTCAGCCGGCGAATCTGAACCTGTCGCCAATAACAGAACTGATGCCGGACGCAAAAAGAATCGCCGGGTTGAACTGGAGCAAATCAAATGAGCAAAGAAGAGCTTAATGCACTGTGGGAGCAATTGGTGCAACGCTTTGAAGCCATGAGTACGCGGCTTGACTCAAGCGATGCCAGTATTGAACTGATTACTATGCTGGCTGTATCTTTTCTTTTGGGCTTTCTGTTCTGCTATGTGCAGGGCAAGTCTAAACACTAAGGAGTATTTATGAATAGCGAATACAGCTTCAGTGTTGCGAGCCTCGAAATTATTATCGCACTCAGCGCCGCTTTTATTGCCGGTGCTTTATTATGTTATCTGCTGCGCTTACTGGGTTTATGTTGTCGCCGCCCCAAAGTGGTGGCAGAACAGCAAACCACTCCGGTTACCCGCCAGGTACACTTGAATCAGTCACAAGCCAGCGGGGACAATACAGACGGCTTTCAGCCATCTTTCCCCTCACCACCTGTTGTGGATCGCACACCACTACCGGAACCCACTCCCCCCCCTGCACCCCGTATTACAGTTGAAGGAGGCGCTTATGAAGCTGACATCGACACCCTGCTTCGCCGGGGCAGTGCGACTGATAGCGGTTCGATTCCTTTACCAACCAACAACAGTGGCAACAGCTCATTCGAAAACCGGGTAAGGGAGTCCCTGACTTCAACCGCCAGCCAACCCGCACCACCGGTAATACAACCGCTCGAGATGCCGGATGATGACCATGTTGATGACCTGAAAAGACTGGAAGGCATCGGCCCCCATATTGAAGGCTTGCTCAATCAATACGGGATTAAAAGCTATGCTCGTCTCGCCACAATGGATCGTGATCGTTTACGCGATATTCTGGCAGCAGGCGGCAATGAGTTCAGAATGCACGAACCAAAGTCCTGGCCTTATCAGGCTGAATTAGCAGCCAAACAAAACTGGGATCGCCTGCGTGAGTATCAGGAATTTCTCATAGAAGGCCGCACCCGTTAGAACAAAACCTAACCGGCTTCCTGCAATGAAGCAAAAGCGCCCTGAAGGTATTGCATCATGGATATTACCGTCAGGGCAGTTGCAATCACCAATGCAATAATGCCCATATCGCGAATGGGCAAGATGCCAAATAAATCCTGGTTATAAAGCAGGAAAATCAGGGCAATAATCTGCGCGGTCGTTTTAACTTTGGCAATGTATGAGACTGCCACAGAATTTCTGGCTCCAATTTGTGCCATCCACTCGCGCAAGGCAGAAATAATAACTTCACGGCCGATAATGACAATACCTGCCAGCGTAAACCAGAAGGCACCTTCCCGTTCCACGATTAGCAATAACGCCACAGCCACAATCAGCTTATCAGCCACCGGGTCAAGGAAAGCACCAAAACGTGACTCCAGATTGAGTTTACGCGCAAAATAGCCATCAGCCCAATCCGTCAAACCCGCAATGCCGAAAGTGAATGCAGTCATAAACGGTGCCCACCAGGCGTCAAAGTAGAAGAACAACACCATAAGAGGAATAAAAAGAATCCGCAGCCAGGTCAGCATAATAGGTAGATTCATCGGCATGCTTATTGTTCTCCGTTAAACTTATCGTAAATTTTTTGCGCCAGATCCTGGCCAATTCCCGGCACTTTCGCCAGCTCTTCAACACTCGCACGTTCTATCGCACGCATACCACCAAATTGTTTCAGTAAAACCTGTCGCCGTTTCGCCCCTAAACCATGAATATCTTCCAGTGGTGAACGGGTACGGGCTTTTTGCCGCCGTGCACGATGGCCGGTAATGGCAAAACGATGTGCTTCATCCCGGATTTGCTGTACCAGATGCAATGCTTTCGAATGGTCAGGTAATGATAAACGCCCGGTATTCTGTTCAATAATCAAGGTTTCCAGGCCAGGCTTACGCCCTTCTCCCTTTGCAACACCGATAACTTCGACACTAACAATCTGTAACTCATCCAGTACATCCAGTGCCTGTGCGACCTGGCCTTTGCCACCATCGATAAACAGGATATCAGGCAGCTTGCCATCCTGCGTAGTTGCCCGACGAAAACGCCGGGTAAGCGCCTGTTTCATCGCAGCATAGTCATCACCGCCGGTAATACCTTCAATATTAAAGCGGCGGTATTCCGATTTTTGCGGCCCGTTGGCATCAAACACCACACAGGACGCAACGGTCGCCTCCCCCATCGTATGGCTAATATCAAAACACTCCATACGCATTGGCGGCGAATCCAAATCCAGCACATCCTGTAATGCAAACAGGCGTTCCTGCATCCCGGCTTTCGATAACAGTCGCATAGATAATGCTTGCCGGGCATTTTTTTGTGCAAGTTCCAGCCATTTAGCACGTTCACCGCGTTTTGGGTGATGCAAACTGACTTTGCGCTGTTGTTTAAGTGTCAGCATCTCTTCCAGCACTTCTGCTTCCTCAGGCATTTCTGACACCAGGACTTCCGGTGGAATATCATGATTCAGGTAATATTGCGCCAGAAAACTGGACATTACTTCCGTCGAATTCACATCTTCCCCCGGCAAATCCGGGAAAAAATTCCGGTTCCCGAGGTTGTTGCCATTCCGTACTGTAAACACCTGCACGCTTGCCAGGCCAGAATCGAGTTCAAGTGCAACAACATCAACATTGCTGTTACCACCGCTGACATATTGTTGCTGAGATATTTGACGAAGATTCTCAATCAGATCACGATGTTCAGCAGCCTTTTCAAAGTTCAGCGCTTGTGCTGCGGTTTCCATCTGACCAACCAGATCATCAATGACTTCCTTTGTCCGTCCCTGTAAAAACTGTACAGCATGACCAATACTCTGTCGGTAATCATCATGGCTAATGTAGCCAACACAGGGCGCAGAACAGCGTTTAATCTGGTATTCGAGGCAAGGCCGGGATCGGTTAGCAAAATAACTGTCCTGACACTGACGGGCTTTAAACAACTTTTTCATCAGATGTAGTGTCTGGCGCACTGCACCAACGCTGGGATAAGGCCCGAAATACTGGCCGGGCTGCTTACGGGAGCCGCGGTAAAACTGGATGCGGGGATAATCCTGTTTCGTTGAGATATGGATATATGGGTAACCTTTACCGTCTTTCAGTAAAATATTGTAACGCGGCTTATGCTGTTTAATCAGGTTATTTTCCAGCAACAAAGCTTCCGCTTCAGTGTTAGTTACCGTGATTTCAACACTCCGAATCTGTTTAACCAGGGCGTAAGTACGTGAATTAGCGATATTGCCCCGAAAGTAACTGCCGACACGATTGCGCAGATCTTTTGCCTTTCCTACATAAATAATCTGACCTTTTTCGCTCAGCATACGATAGACGCCGGGCTGATGCGGCACCGTCTTCAGGAAGTCCTTATGATCAAATGTTGGGGTGGTTTCTGACATGTGGCTATTTTGCCACAGGTGATAGATTAATTCTTTGCTTTAAACCGCCAAAAAAACGGAGAGAAGCAGCCAGAATCAGATGATGTCGTGAAGCGAGTCAATAGACAGTCAGCCGCCTAACGCCTGACTGTCAAAAGAGTAAAATGATTACTCCATAATTTCCAGCAGTTCAACATCAAACAGCAATGTTGCATTCGGCCCGATATCACGACCGGTTCCGTTTGCACCGTAAGCCAGATCAGGTGGGATAGTTAGCTGAAACTTATCACCAACATTCATTAGCTGCAATGCTTCAACCCAACCCTTGATTACACCAGTCACCGGGAAAGTTGCCGGAGCACCGCGATCATAAGAACTATCAAAAGTCTTACCACTAATTAAAGTGCCTTTATAATGCACTTTAACCTTGTCCGTGGACTTTGGCTTCTTACCATCACCGGCTTTGATTTCTTTATACTGCAAGCCACTTTCTGTGGTGACAACGCCTTCTTTTTTCGCGTTCTCGGCCATGTATTCAGAACCAATCTTCAGGTTTTCCTTAGAAGCTGCCTCAGCCTTTGCCTTCTGAATTTCTGCCGCTTTTTGCTGTGCTTCTTTTACCGCTTTGACAACATCCTCTTCTGACATGCTGCGTTCTTTATCAGCATCCAGCTTAGCCTCTTCCAGCGCCAGTTTGAAAGCCTCAATGTCAAACTCCAGACCGATATCTTGCATCTGGTTAGCTGCATTTTGACCTAAGATGTAACTCAAACGCTGGTCAAGGCTATCCAATGGTCCAGCCATTGCTGTTGACACATGCAGAGCGACAGCAAGCCCTAAGGCCGTGGGAATCAACTTCATTTAATTATCCTTTAAATTATCGTGTGAGAAATACTAGCATATCAATCAGTTTGCAATACTATATAAATGGCATCCGTTAATCAGCATCATTCGGCCAGACATGTCCGGTTGCCACCAATTTCATGCGCCCGCACCATCGCCTCTTCTGCCTCAGCCAGTACCAGCATGCCATTGTCCTGTTCCCGGGCCGGAAGTGCCAATCCAATACTCAATGTCAGGTATAAATCAGCATCTGCCAATGGCAGCGGCTCCAGAAATGCATCATGCAGTTGCAACGCCAGGTTTTGCAATTCCTGTTCTCCGGAAAAAGCCTGCAGAAGGATGCGAACCTCATGCAATAACTCATGGCTAATACGGTCATCAGGGCATAACAGAGGCGTAATCCGCTGTATAATTTCACGGGCACAGCATTGTACCTGTTCCAAATCAAGGTGTTCACAATGTTTACGGCAATTATCTAAATGCAGGTATAACACAGCATAAGGCTGTGAAGTATCCTGTAAGTAAAGCTGATGCCGGGTTGCCAGCTGATTAAGAAAAAAGGTTTGCGGAATCACCTGACCAGCAGTTTGATTCATCAGCAAAGCCGGTGCCTGCGCATCTAAAGCCGGATATAAATCACTCTGATACAGGCTGATATCCGTAATAAAGCCTTCCAGCCCCAGTAAATCATTACTGCCGGAAAAAATACCTTTCCCCCTTTCCCATACCCGTTTGATACCACCCTGTGCTGTTCGGATATGGTAAATCAGATCAAAGCTGGTCTTTTCCTGCAATGCCCGCTGTACTGCATGCCAGACTCTTTTCTGATCGCTATCAATAATCAGGCTGCCATAAGTCAAACGGGTATTATTGATAATATCCCGCGCCCGGTAACCGGTCAGTGACAAACTACCGCGACTGACATATTGCATGCTCCAGTGCGGGTCATTGCGACAGCGATATACCATACCCTGAAAATCATTCAGCATCCCGGTAATCGTGCGCTGATTTGCCAGTAGAGTAGCTTCACGGCCAACACGCTGGCTAATATCATGAATTATGCCAACGATCCCGGAACCGCCCTGCTCCCGGTTCACCCGATGAGCTACGAGCTGAATCCAGCGTGCCTTATGATCTGCGCACAAGCAACGTACACTCAAATCATGTTCCGGTTCGGATGTCGATAATGAGAACAACGTCTTTAGCCGGTCGTGATCATCCGGATCAATATAAAATGACAATGGCTTACCGGTACAGTCAGCCGGTACATGCCCTGTTAATGAATGCCAGTGCTGACTCAGATAGGTAATCTGGCCGGACAAAGTTGTCTGCACCACAACGCAAGGCAAGTGCTCTGCCAGCTCAGCAGATGATAACAAAGGCTCCGGCAAAGCCGGCTCCCCGGCAAGCATCGGCAAAGCGGGTATTTTCATCCGTTACAGCCTGGAAAATCATGATTCATCGCCCAAACAGCCGCTTCCAGACGCGACTTCACTTTCAGTTTACGCAGAATATTCTTCACGTGCACTTTCACTGTGCCATCACTAATATCCAGCTCGCGGGCAATCAGTTTATTATTCAACCCACGCACCAACAGCTGCAAAATTTCCACCTCACGCGCGGTTAAACCGGTTTGCTCTGGACTGGCCGGGCCACCGCTGCGCAAAATATTCGCCAGCAACAAAGCAATATTGTCATCCAGTACAACCTGGCCATCAGCTAATCGGCCTAACTTCTCCAGCATGTCCTCAGGCTCCATGTCTTTGAGCAGGTAACCATCTGCACCACTGTGAATTGCCCGCGCAACATCACTGTCCTGGTCTGATACTGTGATGATGACCACTAAAACACGTCGGTGTAACTGTTTAATCGCCTCCAGCACCTGTAAACCGTTCATCTCGGCCATATTCAGATCCAGCAGCACCAAATCCGGGCGTAACTCCCCGACTTGCTGCAAACCATGCTTGCCATCGGCTGCTTCACCCACAATATGGTATTGCCCATCCATTTCTAACAGCTGACGCACGCCCTTACGAAACAATGGGTGATCATCAATAATCAACACCGATTTTTTGACATCAGTTGCTGGCAGCGACATACGGCCTCCCCCCTTTATCGTTATCACAGGACTTTGGTGCAAACGAAATCCTGATCTCTGTTCCCGCCGGGTCGACCGCACGCACTTTCAGCTTACCGCCAAGATGATATGTACGCTCCTGCATAATTGTCAGGCCATGGTGCCGGTCGTATTTTTGCTGACGATCAAAGCCAATCCCATCATCCCGAATAGCCACCACCAACAAGGGCTTCTCAAAATGTAAAGCAACGCTGGCAAGCTTTGCCTGTGAATGTTTGACAATGTTATACAGCGCCTCACGTATGATCTGCAGTACCTGCATCTCCTCTTCCACGGTTAAAATACCCGCCGGGCAACGATCATTCAGCTCAAACACCATATTATTATATTTGTTGAATTCATCGATGGAATCATGCACCGCCAGCTTGAAAGATTTACCGTGCATTGTCAGGCGGAAAGTAGTCATCAGGCTACGCAACTGACGATAAGCATCGTTCAGATTACTTCGCAGTTCAGCCAATATATCCTGCGCCGCCTGTTTTGACTGCAGCTGAGGTGTTTTTTTCAGCGCAGCATCAAGGCGGGCCGCCTGAATTTTCAGATACGTAAGTGATTGTGCCAGAGAATCATGTAATTCCCGTGAGATCGTCGCCCGTTCTTCGTACAAATCGTGACGACGCTGATTTCGTGCCTGCGCAATATTCAACAACATCTGCGCCAGCACCGGACAAACCCGGCTAACTGCAGTCAACATACCAATCTGGTAGTCCCGGCATTTTTTCCAACGCACGACCAATCCACCACACAAGCGCCGTTCAAATCGCAATGGGAAAATGAGCTGGCATTGCTCAACATCCAGCGCAAAATAAGCCGTATTCTCCGCCCCGTGTTCCAGAGCCTGTAGCCAACCGGCATATTCACTACGCGCCTGAGTCTCACCTGCATCCAGGAGCAAACAGGACTCTGCAGATAACACTTCGCATAATTCATCAGTTAGCTGTTGCAGACTATCCGCAGCTTCCGGTGAGTGAATTAAACCCAACAGGCATTGCTGAATGGCGGCATCCAGTCGTTGAGACACCAGACTGTCAGCCCTGTGTTCTTTAACAGACAGCCGTGACTTAGGTATTGGATTCGGTTGCTGATTATCTTCTGCCATCAAAACAGCATAATTAGTTCATCAGTTGGCGTCGAGGTCTTTACCT
>JBMZDK010000203.1:0-7809 GCA_049614265.1 Thiolinea sp. | reverse complement strand
TATATCCCATTGCCATGGGTTAACGGAGGAGTCATTATGCAATATGCACCCGGCCAGGAAGACTGTCCACTGCCTTATTCACCCTTTAAAAGTTGCACGGTGCCTCGTCCGATTGGCTGGTTATCGACCATCAGTAGCAGCGGTATTCACAATCTGGCCCCATATAGCCAATGGCAGAACCTGACGTTTGACCCGCCAATGGTTATGTTTGCGGCAAATCAATACCCTGATGGGCGACGGAAGGATTCAGTGATTAATGCTGAAGAAACAGGCTGGTTTGTATGGAATATGGCTACATGGGATTTGCGTGATGCGGTAAACCAGTCAGCAATGGCGGTGGCGGCTGATATTGATGAATTTGAGCTTGCCGGAGTGACAAAAGCCGACTGCATAGATGCACCTGGTGCAAGGGTGATGGAAAGCCCCTGCCATTTTGAATGCAGCTACCTTTCAACCCACCGCTTAGCGGGTAATAGCCCGGTCGGTACGGTTGATGTTGTATTCGGCAAGGTGGAGCGTATCCACATCGATGATGGGGTGATCACTGAAGAAGGTAAGCTGGATATTCCCGGTATTAAGCCGATTGCGCGTATGGGTTATTATGATTACACCTGTATCCGGGATGTGTTTGAAATGCGGATTCCACAGGCTTCCGGAGCAGCTGAAGATGGTTTGGAAGGCAAGCCATCCTGATACCGGCGGAGCAGGCGTAGTGCTGAGCTATGGATAAAGTGCCGGTTATTGTTGCACTCTACCCATAACCCACTGTTTACATTTTACTTCTTCGGCGCATAGATATCCGTACACGTTCCTTCTGCAACTTCAGCTGCAAAATTAAGCGTTTCAGAAAGCGTTGGGTGAGGGTGGATGCTTAATCCAAGATCATGGGCATCAGCTCCCATTTCCAATGCCACTACTGCCTCTGCAATTAATTCACCGGCATTTTTACCCGCAATTCCGGCACCGATCAGCTGACCTGATGCTTTGTCGAATAAAGCCTTGGTTATCCCGTTGCCGGCATCCATGGATAAGGCGCGGCCACTGGCGGCCCATGGGAAAACACCTTTCTCATAAGCTATGCCTTCGTCTTTGCACTCCTGCTCTGTTTTACCCATCCATGCGACTTCCGGGTCAGTGTAAGCAACTGATGGTATCGTGCGTGCATCAAAATAAGATTTTTGCCCGGCAATGACTTCTGCTGCCACTTTGCCCTCATGCGTTGCTTTGTGCGCTAACATCGGCTGCCCGACAATGTCGCCAATGGCAAAGATATGCGGCACATTCGTACGCATTTGTTCATCCACCGGAATAAAACCACGGGCATCAACAAACACGCCAGCATTACCGGCATCAATCTTCTGTCCATTTGGTGAGCGGCCGATCGCAACCAATACCTTATCAAAGGTATCTTGTGCCGGAGCTTTTGCGCCGTCAAATTCGCAGATGAGTCCGTCATCTGCTGGAGTAATTGCTGTCAGCTTAGTATTGGTGAAAATATTGGCATAACGCTTTTTAATTACCTTCTCCAGTGGCTTGACAATATCCTTATCAACGCCGGGCATAATGCCGGGAGATAATTCCACCACGGTAATTTCTGCACCTAAGGCCTGATAAACCGTAGCCATTTCCAGTCCGATAATACCGCCGCCAACAATCAGCAGGCGTTTAGGAATCTCTGCCAGCTCCAGCGCATCTGTCGAGTCCATAACGCGCGGATCATACCAGGGAATAAATGGCAGTTTGGTCACCTGTGATCCGGCAGCAATAATACAATGCTCAAAAGCAATGCTTTGTTTGCTGCCATCACCGGCTTCTGTCTCCAGACTATTGGCGGAAGTAAAGCGGCCATAGCCGGTAACGACCTGGACTTTGCGTTGTTTGGCCAGAGCTTTCAGGCCACCGGTTAGTTTACCGATGACACCGTCTTTATGCGCTCTGACTGCATCAAGATCAATATCAGGTTCACCAAACTTTACACCGTGCTTAGCAAATTCTTTTGCCTCATTGATGATTTCAGCGGTATGCAGCAGGGCTTTTGATGGAATACAGCCAACATTGAGGCAGACGCCACCGATTACATCGTAGCGTTCGACCAACGTAACTTTCTTGCCTAAATCAGCAGCCCTGAAAGCAGCCGTATAACCACCGGGGCCGGAGCCAAGGACAAGTACTTCCGTTTGGATGTCGTGTGTTCCTGTTGCCAGCGAGGGAGCCGCGCTGCTTGGGAGGGCTGATTGCTGGTCGCTCGCGCCATCATGTAAAGTTGAGTCGGCAGGAGTTTCTTCTTCTGCACTGGCAGCAGCCTGTTCTGCCACTTCCATCAGCAAAATGACATCGCCTCTGGAAATTTTATCACCAACCATGACTTTCATTTCTTTCACCATACCCTCATGTGGGCAGGGAATTTCCATTGAAGCCTTATCAGACTCGACCGTAATCAATGAATCTTCCGGCTGTAACGGGTCGCCAATATCAACCAATACCTCGATGATTTCCACCGCATCAAAATCGCCAATATCCGGGACTACAACTTCGACGATATTACTCATACCAGCAACCTCCGGATATCAGACAGCATTTTGCTCAAGTAGGTGGTGAAGCGTGCACCATCAGCACCATCAATCACCCGGTGGTCATAGGATAATGACAGTGGCAGCATCAGGCGGGGTTCAAATTCAGTGCCATTCCAAACCGGTTGCATGGCCGAGCGGGATACACCCAGAATGGCAACCTCCGGGGCATTAATAATCGGTGTGAATTTTGTGCCGCCGATACCACCAAGGCTGGATATAGAGAAACAGCCTCCCTGCATATCACCGGGTTTTAATTTCTTTTCCCGTGCTTTACCGGAGACTTCAATCAATTCCAGCGATAATTCACTCAGTGATTTCTGATCGACATCGCGAATCACCGGAACAACCAATCCGTCTTCTGTATCAACAGCAATGCCAATGTGATAGTAGTCCTTTTGTACGATATGCTCGCCACTGGGTTCCAGCGAGGAATTAAAGCGGGGGAATTCCTTCAAGGCAGCGACTACAGCTTTCATGACAAAGACCAGCGGTGTGGTTTTACTGCCTCTGCCGGTTTTTTTGAATTCGGCATTCAGCTGCTGGCGGAATGCTTCCATTTCGGTGATATCCGCCTCATCATATTGTGTGACATGCGGGATATTGAGCCAGTTGCGGTGTAAAAATTCACCGGTGAGTTTGTTAATCCGGCTGAGTTTGATTTTTTCTACATCACCCCATTGGCTAAAATCAATTTCAGGCATTGGCGGGATGCCCATGCCGGTGCTGACGCCTCCCGGTGCACCACGCTGGCCATTGCCTCCGAAGCTCATCATCTCCTTGATGTACTTCTTTACGTCTTCCTGCACAATGCGGCCTTTACGGCCTGTACCGGTGATTTTGCTCAGATCTGCACCCAGCTCACGGGCGAACTTACGTACCGAAGGTGAGGCATAGGCTTTTTTGAATGCTTCATGCGAAATAGCCTGGGCGCTTGCGGATTCAGCCTGAGGGCTTGTTGCCTTTACTTGAGCCTGCTCCTGTTTTGGAGAAACAGACGGTGTTGGTGAGGCTTTAGGCTCTTCTGCAGCAGGAGCCGGAGCTTCCGGGGGAGCTGCGGATGCCGGAGGCGTTTTATGGCTATCAGCTTCCTCTTTAACTTCCAGTAGCAGAATCAAACTTCCCTCAGAGATGCTGTCACCTACCAGCACCTTCATTTCTTTGATCACGCCAGCGGACGGGGAGGGAATTTCCATTGATGCCTTATCTGACTCGACAGTAATCAATGAGTCTTCCTCGGCAATGGTGTCACCGTTGTCCACTAAAATTTCGATAATTTCTACCGTATCGAAATCGCCAATATCGGGTACACGAATTTCCTGAATAGTCATCTCATATACCCCCGCTTACGCGTACAGTGGATTGGTTTTTTCCGGATCGATAGCATATTTCTCTATCGCTTCGGCCAGTTTGACAGCGGGCAGTGAGCCTTCATCCACCAGTGTTTTCAGTGCCGCAATAACAATATAGTTGCGGTCAACTTCGAAATGGCGGCGCAGGTGAGCACGGGTATCGCTGCGGCCATATCCCTCGGTTCCTAAGACCAGATAGGCCGCCGGAACCCAGGCACGAATCTGATCAGCATAACTGCGGATATAATCCGTTGCTGCGACTACCGGGCCACGGCGGTCTTTCAGGCATTGTGTAACATAGGGTGTCCGCGGGTCATCCAGCGGATGGAGCATATTCCAGCGTTCAACGTCTCTGGCTTCCCGCGCCAACTCATTAAAACTGGGTGCGCTCCAGATGTCAGCATCAACGCCCCACTCTTCATCCAACATGCGCCCGGCTTCAATGACTTCACGCAGGATGGTGCCGGAGCCAAGCAGTTGCACCTTCTTGCGCTTCTTGCCACCACCGCTGAACAGGTACATGCCTTTGATAATGCCGCTCTCAGCACCCTTTGGCATTGCAGGGTGTGTATAGTTTTCATTCATTGCTGTGATGTAGTAGTACACATCTTCCTGATCTTCATACATGCGTTTCAGGCCGCTTTGAATAATGACTGCCATTTCGTAGGCGAAGGTTGGGTCGTAACTGATGCAGTTCGGAATCAGCCCGGCCTGAACCATGCCGTGGCCGTCCTGATGCTGTAGGCCTTCCCCGGCTAATGTTGTGCGGCCTGCTGTACCACCAACCAGAAAACCACGGGCACGGCTGTCACCCGCTGCCCACGCCAGATCACCGATACGCTGGAAACCGAACATGGAATAATAAATATAGAACGGTACCATGCTGACACTGTGGGTACTGTAAGAGGTTGCAGCAGCAATCCAGCTGGAGAAGGCGCCTGCTTCATTAATGCCTTCTTCCAGAATCTGTCCGGACTTGTCCTCTTTGTAGAACATGACCTGGTCGCGATCCTGTGGTTCATACAGCTGGCCAACTGACGAGTAAATGCCGAGCTGTCGGAACATGCCCTCCATGCCAAAGGTGCGGGCTTCATCCGGCACAATAGGCACGATGTGTTTGCCGATACTTTTGTCACGGGTCAATATGGTTAACAGGCGGACAAACACCATGGTGGTGGACATTTCGCGCTCACCGCTGCCTTCCATCAGCGCCTTGAACAGATCCAGTTTCGGGACTTTCAGTGGCTTGGCGTGGGTGTTGCGTTGCGGCAGATAACCACCCAATGCTTTGCGGCGTTCCTGTAAATACTGAATCTCCGGACTGTCATCAGCAGGGCGGTAGTATGTCGCTTCAGCTGCCTCTTCATCGCTGAGCGGGATACTGAAACGATCTTTGAAAGTGATCATTTCATCGCCGGACATTTTCTTTTGCTGGTGAGTGCGATTCTGGCCTTCACCGGCTGCTCCCATACCATAACCTTTAACCGTGTGGGCAAGAATAATGGTGGGTTGGCCTTTGTGGTGAACGGCGTTGTAATAAGCGGCATAAACTTTATGCGGGTCGTGGCCACCGCGATTCAGGCGCCAGATATCCTCGTCGCTCATCTTGGCGACCATCTCGCTGAGTTCCGGGTCTTCACCAAAGAAATGCTCACGCACATAGGCGCCGTCTTTAGCCTTGTAGTTTTGGAATTCACCGTCGACAACTTCCAGCATGCGTGCTTTCAGTTTGCCATTGTGATCCTGCGCCAGCAGTTTGTCCCAGTAGGAACCCCAAATGACTTTTATGACGTTCCAGCCTGCACCGCGGAATACACCCTCCAGTTCCTGAATAATCTTGCCGTTACCGCGTACCGGGCCATCAAGGCGCTGCAGGTTACAGTTCACTACCCAGGTCAGGTTATCCAGTTTTTCACGTCCGGCCAGTGAAATCGCGCCCAGTGTTTCCGGTTCGTCAATCTCACCATCACCGACAAAACACCAGACCTGGCGCCCTTCAGTATCTGCCAGTTTACGATCCTGCAGGTACTTCATGAAACGAGCCTGGTAAATCGATTTGATCGGGCCGAGACCCATGGACACAGTTGGGAATTGCCAGTAATCCGGCATTAACCAGGGATGAGGGTAGGATGATAAACCTTTGCCATCGTCAACTTCCTGGCGGAAACTATCAAGGTCTTCTTCGTTGAACCGGCCTTCCATATAAGAGCGGGCATACACACCCGGCGCCACGTGACCCTGGATATACAACAAGTCACCGCCGTGTTGTGGCGAAGGTGCACGCCAGAAATGATTCATGCCCACATCATACAGGGTAGCTGCAGAGGCAAAGCTGGCTATATGCCCCCCCAGCTCGGAGCTTTCACGGTTTGCCCGAACCACCATGGCTGCGGCATTCCAGCGAATGTAAGAGCGCAGGCGGGCCTCAATTGCCGGATCGCCGGGAGTGTATTTTTCCATGTGAGGTGGAATGGTATTGATGTAGGCCGTCGTTGCCGAGTAGGGCAGGTTAGCCCCATTTTGCCGGGCAGTATCAATCAGCTTTTCCAGCAGAAAGTGCGCGCGTTCGACGCCTTCTGTTTCAACCACAGCCTCCAGTGAATCAATCCATTCAAGGGTTTCTTCAATGTCGATATCCTGTGAGGTTTTTTCCATTGTCATTTATGATTCTCCCATGGAATCCGGTGAATTTGTGCAGGCGGTATAGCTGGAATGTTCAGCCGGGCAAACGCTTTCAGAGGCTAAAACCTCTGTCAGAAGCAACCAGATGCCAAAATGCCTGATTCTGCTTTGTCTGCGTACTGATACGCAGAAAACAGTTATTTGGTTGTATTGATCGGGCAAACGCTAACATTAAAACTATTAAAAATAAAGTTTTTTGCGACGAGTAAAAAAATAAATTTAAAAATCATTGGGTTATGAGTGTTAAATAAAAATAGCAATCTATTCCTGTTTATTTCTACGCACATCCGGTAAGCTCAGCTCATGAGTGACGAAATAGAGATTATTCCACTGGCGAACCGGTTCCGCGGCTTCCTGCCAGTCGTGGTTGACGTTGAGACCGGTGGATTTGACAGCCGCAAGGATGCATTGCTGGAACTGGCTGCAGTTATTCTGAGAATTGATGAGAAAGGCGAGATTTCCCGTCATCGAACTTATAGCTGGCATATCGAACCTTTTCCTAACGCCAATATGGATCCTAAGTCCCTGGAAGTGAATGGAATCAAGCCATTCAGTCCATTGCGTATGGCCGTGCCTGAAGATAAAGCCATGCATGAATTCTTTAAGATTGTGCGGCGGGAAGTTAAGGTGAATCGCTGTAACCGAGCGATTCTGGTGGGGCATAATGCGCCATTTGACCTTAATTTCGTGCACGCAGCAGCTAATCGAATTGGCTGCAAACGCAATCCTTTTCATCCTTTCAGTACGCTGGATACCGTAACTTTAGGTGCTGTGGTCTTTGGGCAGACTGTTCTGGCCCGGGTTGCTCAGGCTGCAGGAATGGGCTGGGATAGCTCACAGGCTCATTCAGCCGTGTATGATACAGAGAAGACGGCGGATATTTTCTGTCATGTCGTGAATACCTGGCAGACACTGGATGCGGCTTTTCAGGCAGTAGAAAACTGAAACTTGCCGCCAGTGTAGTTGTTGGTTGTGCAAGCTTTTCCTGGAATTAACATGAAGCCTTATTCCGAATCCTGTGTACAAAACCGTGATGCAATTCTGAGCGTTATTCAGCCGTTGTTAGCTGAGCGTAAGGCCGTGCTTGAAACTGGCAGTGGCACGGGGCAACATGCGGTGTATTTTGGGGCTGCTATGCCTCACCTCAATTGGCATACCAGCGATCAGGCTGTTTATCATGAGGGCATCCGGCTCTGGCTGGAGGA
>JBMZDK010000202.1:0-7846 GCA_049614265.1 Thiolinea sp. | reverse complement strand
CGCTGCCCCATTTCCAGCGCAAAGTCGCTTATAGCAATTTGCCTTATGAAGCTGTTGAATCATTCAAAGCGATGGTGCAACAGGATGGCATGGCTTTATTGGTGAAATTCAATGAGTGGCTGGCCAGACATGACCGCGATGCTAATCCAGCGGTAACCGGATCGGGCACGGTCTATGCCGGTGTTGGTATCTATTACTTTGAAGAATCGGCAGTGCCAGCTGCTCACCCAAATCACAAGGATTTCGTTAGTGTTTCTTAAGAGAGCTGCGCTTAGCGCAGTGACCTGCTGTTTATTATCGGCTTGTATGAGTGGCGATTTGCAGCTGTCAGAAGGCGGTATTGGCGGCACCGGCATTGCCTTTGGAACGATTACCGGATTTGGCAGCATCTGGGTTAATGGCGTGCGTTACGATGTCAGTAACGCCAGTTTTACCCGCGACGGAGCCAGCGCCAGTGGCCAGGGTGATTACCGCATTGGTGAAGTCGTTACCATCAACGGATCAGTGAACGCTGATGGCGTGTCCGGCACTGCCAGCAGTGTCGAATTTGATGATCTGCTGGAAGGGCCGGTGAGTACAGCCAGCACCGACGGCAGCACTATCAGCATATTGGGCCAGACGGTGCGCACTGATGCACACACCGTGTTACATGGTTTTGCGACGCTGCAAGCATTACAAGCTGGCAACGTAGTGGAGGTGTCGGGTTATCGCGTAGCCAGTGAGATTAGAGCAACCAGTATCACCCTGAAACAGAGCACGTTTACCGCTAATCAATCCATGCTGGAAGTGAAAGGTACGGTGGGTGCGGTCGATCTGGTTGCCCGGACGTTTGTGCTGGGGCAGTGGCTGGTAGATTACACCAATGCCAGTCTGGAATTACCCGGCAATATGCCGCAGACCGGGCAATATGTGGAAGTGAAAAGTGCCCAGGCTCCACAAGGCAATCGCCTGTTGGCTACCGAGGTCGAGCTGGAAGACGAACGCCCTGTATTTGGTTCGGGTGCTGAGGTCGAGCTGGAAGGCATAGTGACCGCCTTCACCAGCAGCGTGCAATTCAGTGTTAATGGCCAACCGGTTATCACCAACGCCAGTACCCGTTTTAAATACGGTATCCCTGCCGATGTGCAGCTTAATACCCAGCTGGAAGTGGAAGGCACGATTGATGCTAATGGTGTGCTGGTAGCTGAGGAAGTGTCACTACAGCAGCGCAGTGAATCCGATTCCAGTGAGCTGGAGGGGCGTATCACCGCGCTGAACGCGGCAACACAGGAAATCATGCTGTCTGGTATGACTATAGTGGTCGATAGCCGCACGAGCTTGGTGGCTGAAATCAATGATCGTTATGTGTCTCTGCAATTCGCGGATCTGCGGGTGAATGATCTGATTGAAGTGGATGGTAGCCGCTTGAACGACGGGCGCATACTGGCACTGAAAATTGAGCGTAAAACAGACGAGCAAGATGAACAGGATGATGACTAATGACTGCACTTACCTCCCATGAACTGCCTTTGCCGTTAAAGGATGTGGCAATGAATATTCGTTTAAATGAATTGTTTTTTATCGCGTTGCTGGCAGTAATCGCTGTGCTGAATATCAGCGACTTTATCACTGACCTGCATGAAGGATCAGACACCTGGCATTTGTTGCAGGAAGCCTTTCTGGTAGTGGCTTCTCTGGGGGGGATTGGTTATTTGCTCTGGGAAGTCGCGCAGCGGCGGCAGGAACTGGATGCGGTTAAACAACAGTTGCAAAGGGCGAATAACCGTTTGACTGAATCCAATGAAAAGCTATCCGCTTCGAATGAAAAACTACAGGAAGGGCAGCAACAGTACCGTCAGGCAATTGATAAACAACTGGCCGATTGGTCGTTTACTCCGAGTGAAAAGGATGTGGCCATACTGCTGTTAAAGGGACTGAGTTTTGAAGAGATTGCCGGGGTGCGTGAAACCCGTGAAAAGACGGTACGCCAACAGGCAACAGCGATTTACCGTAAGTCTAATTTGAATGGTCGCCATGAGTTTGCGGCGTGGTTTTTTGAGGATTTTTTGCAGTGAAACATCAAGGTTAATCGTTTATTGATGTTGTCAACCAATCCGTCACACAGGTGACCATGTTTCCTCGTTTAACACAACGGTTAAAATCATGAGAGCTATCAGGCAAAATTGTAAGAGAAATATTGGGTTGAACACCGAATATTTGTGCTTGCGATCGCATAGCACGTACCCAGCGTGCAGCACGTTCTACACGTGATCTTCCTTGTTGCCGGTCAATGTCTTTCCCCTTACGCAAATTAGCATCACGTCGGATATCCAATTCGCCCGCCATTACCAACATTGGTATAGACAAAAACTGCTTTAAGTTTTGAGTTAGGCATCTTCCCTTTGGGGCGCTGCTGCGGATGCCATAAGGAAAGGTTTGCTGGTGATCCGGAAAGGTATACCAACCGGCTGAGGCAATGGCTAACTGACTAACAATACCCGGATACAACATTGCAAACCGGTGCCCGAATTGCGCACCACCTGAAAAACCATACAGCATAACCTGTTTAAAGTGATGGCCGGATAATCGACGAGCATCCTGCAAAACAGCGAGTAGCATTTGATCGGCACGGCACTGTTTTGTCCGAACCTGTTGATAGCGTTTGCAGCGTATTTCGTCAAATAACGGAGCAATCAGCATTCTGCCGGTTTGTCGGGCAAATTCTGAAAAGGCCTGGATGTGCTGGTGTACGTTGCGGGAAATACCATGTACCAGTACCAACGGTATCAGGTTCATCACGAGATTCTCAGGTATAAATAACAGGTAAGACACACCACCCACCGGTGCG
Organism: Thiolinea sp.; assembly: GCA_049614265.1. Taxonomy (GTDB): domain Bacteria; phylum Pseudomonadota; class Gammaproteobacteria; order Thiotrichales; family Thiotrichaceae; genus Thiolinea. The sequence continues at coordinate 5,019 of JBMZDK010000202.1, read as the reverse complement.
GGTTGTAAGGGTGGGTGCCTTGGTATTGACCGAGTAGTGGAATAGCACAGCGGAGGAAAATCTGCCGAATCACTAACAACCTGTTGCTCAGTAAACATGACGGTTTAGCCTATGGCCAGTTGGCTAGGTTGAGGATAGGCTTCTGCGTGTAATGTCAATGGCAGCATATCAAAGATCAGGTGGATACGATGATCATCACCCTCATTGTGCGCCTCATGTACCTGTTGGTTGTCAAACCACCAGAGTTCCCCTTCCTGCATACGAATCGTTTCATCACCACAGCGCATATAGCTACCAGCCGGGCTTTGCAGAATCAGGTGATAGCGGTTATGCAGACGATAATATTCACCCCGGTCGATATGCGGATAGACCTGATGCCCCGGCTTCAGGCGAACGACCTTAGCCCGTCCGGGTTCACTATTATGCTGAGTGGCAAAGGCTTCCAGAAACGCACGCGCATATAAAAATCGTTTGGAACCTGTTGTATAGCGGCTTTCATGTACATCCCTGCGTTTGCGGCCATTGATGCACGACTTGCGCAGACCGCGTAAAGGAATCGTTTCCGCTTCCCGTTGTACCGCAATTTTTTGTTGGCGACCGGTATTCAGATCCCAGGCATTCGGCACGCTGGCGATTTCATCCAGAAAGGGCTGTATATTGCGGGCAGCTTCTACTTTACGAAAATATTTCATAATGCTTTGTTCATAAGACTGTCAGGTATTGATTGGTCAGGGTGTGACACCAGTTGTAAATCGGGTTTGAATAAGCTCGCCAGCGGGCTATCCGGCCCAAGAACCTCGTCAGGTGTTCCCTGACTAACCAGCTCTCCTTGCTCCAAATGCAATACAAAGTCAGCACGCCTGGCGTGAGGTAAGCTGTGCGAGATTGTGATTACCGTGCCGGAAAAGCTCTGAATCACCTGATCCAGTAAACCTTTGGCGTTAGCATCCAGGTTAGCCTCTGCTTCGTCCAATAACAGTACGCGGGGCTTCACCAGCAAAGCTCTGGCGATGGCAATTCTGGCGCGTTCACCGGTAGACAATCCTTCGCCGTTTTCTGTGAGGCGGGTCATGATGCCCCGGTCTAAACGTGCAATCAGTGGTTCCAGGCCGCAGGCACTAATTACCTCATCAATGTCCCGTTCTGTCACATTCTGTGCACCATAGATCAGGTTGTGCCGGATAGAAGCACGTAATAACGGCAGCTCCGGTGACACCATGGCAAAAGCCTGGCGAATCTTACTCCAGCGGCATTGGGCAATATTTTGTCCATCCAGCAAGACACGACCACTGGTAGGCTCCAGTAAATTGGCAATGAGGCGTAATAACGTACTTTTACCCGCACCGTTAGATCCGGTAATCACCACTTTCCGGCCTGCCGGAATAGTGACGCTCAATGGTTTGATAATGCCTTCCCAGCTCAGGTTATCCAGTACCAGTTTGCCAACGCCTGCTTTCAGTGGCTGACGCCGTTGTTTCCTTAAAGCCGGGCGACCAATCGGTTTCAGGTTCAGGAGTTGTTGTTGCTTCTGACGTGCAATCAGCGCCCCGTTCCAGTATTCATAAACGCGTCCCAATTCCTGCAAACGTGGTGCCAGTAAGCCAGCCACCACCATCGCAGCCACTACGGTGCCGGGTGTGGTCTGCCCCAGACTAACCAATACGGCACCAGCAAACAGCGCACATAAACTGGCTAAGCTGGCCCCGGCTTCTGAGATGACCCGTAACAGGCTGATGGTTCGGGCACGGGCGACTGATTTATGCCGGACATTCCGACTGAGCTTTTTGAAGCGTTTCTGTTCACGCTGTTCCTGGCCGAAGGTTTCGATGACTCCGATCTTAGACAGACGATCATTTAAAGGTGTTGCCAATAATCCCCGCTGCCGTCGCAGCTCGCGGGTGGCTTTGCGTAGGTGAGGCCCAATAATCATAGCGATAGTGGCCGTGATCAGTACAGCCACTAACACGCTGACAGCAATCAGCGGTTCAATAAGCATCAATCCCAGAATAGCCAGTACAATACAAACCCCGCTAACCAGCAACCTGGCCAACCCCAGGCTCACCCATTGGCGGAGGGCAGAGAGATCGCCCACAAAGCGCAGCATGACTGAGCCTTTACCCATTTGTTTAGCGCCCTCAGCACCAATATTGATGATGTGTTTGAACAGGCGTAGGCGCACAGCATGGACATAACTCTGGCCCAGTTGTTCAGCATCGACGTGGCCACGCCAGCGCAACCCGGCATTGACAATCACAGCTGCCAATAATCCGGCACCCATCAACCATACTGCTGATTTATCCACTGCACCTGAAGGGGTGATCAGCGTGTCAAAGCTCTGCTGAACCAGCAAGGCCATGCCTACCGCAAGCAAGGCCTGCGCGGTACCGTTGGCTAACAGGTAGGAGAACCACCACCGGCGCCTACCACTAATAATGTTCGGTAAGGTGTTGGCGGCACTAGAAGTACTCACACAATGCCCCATCTGCAATGTCTGCGAGTGTCATTACCGGTGCATTTAACATAGCCTGGGTTTCTTTCACTACCAGTGGGCTGGACGTCAATGTGCCCGCTACAATAAAGGGGGGTATGCCCAGGCTGTTCAGCCATTGCTCACCCGCTATAGCACCGGCTGTATCACGGGCAGTCAGCATGATTTTATGTGTCAGATTCCGGAAGCACTCAGATTTAGCCAACCGTGCGGTTTCTTCGAAAAAGATCCCGTCTGCGACTTCTAAAATGATGAGGTCAGCCCCGGCGTGTGTCAGTGAGGTGACCAGCTGTTCTGCGATTTTCTCGATACTGGCCGCTGATAACTGGAAGGTAGACGCATAACCAAAATCAGAAAAGTCCATCACACAATGCGCGCCCGCATCGGTGAATTGCCAGATATCTCCGCCTGATCCGGTACCAGTGATTTTACCTACCCCAACTTTACGGCCTGCCTGCGTCAAACTGCGGGCTAAAGCTGCTGCCGTTGTGGTTTTCCCGCTATTCATTGAAGTGCCCAGCACGCCAATCGTTAGCGGTTGTATTCGGGTTGAACGCAGCGGTGTATGGGCAAAATCCTTCAGGTTCAGGGGAATGCCCTGAGCGTTGGCTATCAACCCCAGAGGTTTAATATCGGTTGCCCGGCGCATATTGCCGTGCCGGTTAACACAGGCTGCTGCGATCCCGCCTGCTGCCACCATCTGGCAGGGGTTTAGATCTTCAGGAACGACGGCCTCAAACTGATCCGTTGCATAGCGTGGCGCATAGCACAACAACACTTCGTCGCCTACATGCAGAAACCGGCGACGTCCGTTAGGATCTTCCAGGCGTTTATGTTGTCCCAGTCGCTCGATCCGGGCCAGCACCAGATCACCTGCTTTAGGAGTAGCATGATCGAGCAGGCGTAGATGATTCTGTTGGAGGTTAAAACGCTGCGTAATATAAGAACGCTTGGCTTGCTTCAGTCGTTCACTGGACAAAGGTTCCCCGGCATGGGTTACCTGAGCGGTGTGTCTATGAGATCCAGAACGGGAAGAATCAGTCTCGTTATTTTCTGGTGCTTCTGCTTCTAGCAATGACATGGGGATAATTCCTGAATTCACTTTTTGTTAAACAAGGCGTGTTGTGTTATCGCCAGATAATTTTTATACAGTGCGTTTGCCAATGACTATGGTACGGATCAGTGGTGTGTATGCAGTCGTTCATGTGCGATAGCGAGGTACTGAATCAGTTTCACCAGTGTGTTTTTAGCTGTTGAGTTGCCTGATTGGTATAACTAAAATCATCGCATGATAAAAGGTCGTCAGATAGTCGATAAATGCCGGAAAAGCATCCGGCAAATGCCCTATAAGAGGAATGACCTATAGCTGAAATACTGGTGGTAGCGTTCTATACCAGACGTTTGCCAGTGACCATGGTACGGATCAGTGGTATGCGTGTAACACGGCCCATAATGATGATGGCGGCTACATGGATAACGACCAGAATCATGGTGACTTCAGAACTGGTGTGGTGAATCCATTCCATCAGCTCAGAACCCCAGAACATATCCCAGGTCAGCATCCAGCCACTCATTGAGACAGTGGCCAACATCAGCATTAAGGCAATGACCATCGCGCCGCCCAGTGGGTTATGGCCTTCTTCACGATCAACCCGACTATGACGCAAATCACTCAGGTGTTTTTTGACGCGGCCCGGTGTCGGGAAGAAATTAATAAACCGCGCATTGTGTGGCCCGATAAAGCCCCAGATAATGCGGAGTATCAGCAGCACACCCAGAAAGTAACCCACCCATTCATGCGGTGGGTCACCCTCTTCCAGTACCCAGAAATCCAGCAGAAAGGCGACTGCTACCGACCAGTGAAACAACCGGACGAAGTGATCCCATACTGTAATTTCACGTGTACTGGTCATGATTAGCTTCTGTCTTTCTGCTTAACAATTTCACCACTGACAGGGTGGAAGTAAACTTCAGTTTTTGTCCATTCTTCCGCGCCTTCTTTTTGTTGTCTGCCATAAATTTCGTAGCAATTGCCGCTGGTGACTTTGAACATATCAATAGTAAAGCCATTGTCATTAAGGATCTTCTTCTGCATATCCATCACGCTCATCCACTTGTCTTGTGGCTCTTCGGTGCAATCCGGGCCAGCGAAGGCAGGCGCCGCCATTGTGCATGCTGCGGTGAGTAGTAAGCCTGAAAGTAGTTGCTTGTTCATGATGTATTTCCTCGTGATTAAGTGATTCGCCCTAATGGCGTGAGGAAATAATGGCATGGTGAATGATTAACCAATAGCCGATGAATGCCGGAAAGCGATCAGGCAAATGTCTTGTAGGTGGAATGTCTTATGATGAAAAAGATACACACTGAAAGTGTCCAGAGTTTGGTTTTAACGCTATTTTTGTTTATTTGGACAGATAGAGTGGTAATTAAACCAAAATTTCAGACTTCAAATGTTTGGCTTTAAGGATCCATTCTTTTGATACGAACGAAAACCACGCATCAGAAATGTGCGGTTTCTATTCGGGGTCTGT
>JBMZDK010000201.1:0-7881 GCA_049614265.1 Thiolinea sp. | reverse complement strand
CACCGCCGCCTGAGCCACCGCCGCCTGAGCCACCGCCGCCTGAGCCACCGCCGCCGTCCTGACCTGATTGATTCCCTGACTGCTGCTCACTCTGATTATTGTTGGTCACCTGTTGCTTATTCTGCTTATTATCATCGGACGGCTTATTTTTCCCCTTTTTGGGTTTAGTGTTTTTTTTACGCAGCAATTTAAACTTCTCACGCAGTCTCTTCTGCTTTTCAACAGGCAACGCCCTGAAACGCCTGAACTGCTCACGCAAACGCTTTTTAGTTTTTTCCGGCATACGCTGGAATGATTGAAAACTTTCCCTTAATTCCTGCCGATCATCTTCCGGCAAAGCCTGCCATTTCTTAAAACGTTCTTTGGTTCTATCCCTTTGCTCCTCATTCATCGCCTTCCATTGCGCCAACCCACGCAAAATCGCATTGCGCTTTTCAGCTGGCAACTGATCCCAGCCCGCCTTTAGTTTCTGTAGTGTTTTCTGCTGCACAGCAGACAACTGTGACCAAACCGGGGCCGTATTATTTTCTGCAGCGCCAGACACATTGGCCCAGCTACAGATGATTACAATAGCCAGGGTCAGAAACACCGGCCTAATCATCACTATCACCTTTATTCATCTCCGTGACCTCTTCAGTCTCAGCTTCATACTCCATACCGGAGCCAGCTAATAGTTGGTCAATCTCGATTCCCATACTTTCCAAACCTGCTATGGTGCCCAAAAATTCCAGCAGGTCGATATCAGGAACCAGTTCATCAGTCGCACTAATACTCTGAGTAAACAGGCATAACATTACCGCTGTCAGCAATTTAACCCTGTGCGTCAAGGTTTTCCTCCTCGTCCAACCATTGCAACAGCTCAAGATCCTGATAAAACTGCAGTTCATCCTGCGCAGCCATAATCGATAAATCTTCCAGCAATACGTTCCCGTTGCCCCCTGATGACTTATTAGCCTGTAGCCCGGGCCTGTCCGGTGCAGATTGCGGCTCCAGAACAACCATCATCGCAATTGCTAAAGCACCCAGGCCCGCTGTAAATGCCATACCCCAGCCAGGCAGCATTAGCTTTTCCAGCCACGATTGCTTTGGAGAAGACTCCTGAGCCAATGCCGTGCGGCGGGCAGCACGTAACTGTCCGGCAATGGACGGTGCTACAGGCTGGCGTAATTCATCGACTGCCTGCTGTAGCCAGGGTTGCTCTGTTATTTGTTTATCTTCCTCAGGCAGGTTCATAATGATCCTCAAGTTTGTCTTTCAACGCTGTCAACGCGCGTGACAAATGGGTTTTTACACTACCGGCACTACACCCCATGACTTTAGCCGTTGCTTTGGTATCTAAACCTTCTACCATCCGCATCATAAACGCCTGTTGCTGACGTAGCGGCAATTCATGCACGGCACGTTCCAGTTCACTCATCGCATTAGCACTCACCAGCTGTTGCTGTGGCTGCAGGGAAGGCTGACCGCTGACACGATCCAGAGGGCTACCTTCATCCTCTTTGTCTGTAGCACGATCAAACCAGCCAAATAAACGATGGCGCATAGTATTCTTACGGTGGCTATCCGTAATACGGTTATGCAGTATAGTAAAAAACAGTGTACGCCATTCACCGGACGGGCGGTGCTGATACTTATTAACCAGACGTATCATAGTATCCTGCACAACATCCAGCGCCTCATCGTGATCAGATAAAGCGATAAGTGCAATGCGGTACGCGCGCTGTTCGACTTCGGCGAGGAAGTCATCCATCGACAGCGGTAGCGTTGCCCCAATATCCTCAACCGTATCCAGCGCCAATACACCCATATCTGTGAAAAGTACGGGAGATTAGTTCTCACTTTCTCCCTCCGGCCTGCCTTCACCATTTCGACCACCCCGCCTACCGCCATGCCCGGAGTCACCACGGGCTTCTGCGACCGTATCGCGTAGTGTTTCACGCTCAGTATCTGATAACTCCCCGTCACCATCACTGTCGAAAGCGGCTGAAATTGTAGCACGAGTTGCCTCCCTTGCAGCATTCCGTTCTTCACGTGATACATCACCACTGCCATCGGTATCCAGATTATCCAGTGCTGCGGCCTGACGCTCCTCCCGGGACAAAGCACCGTCACCATCCGTATCATAATTATCCACCACATCAGCATGAGCGCTCTCAAAAGCAGTTCTTAGCTCTTCAGCAGAAATATCACCGCTGGCATCAGTATCACTGATCGTCAGCTCCCCGAAAAAACCGGCCTGTAATGTCAATGCCGAAGACACAACAAACAAACCAAGTACCAATGCTGCTGAAGTAAAGACTTTATTACTCATCATTTCCAAACCCCTTATCCATATGATTTAATGATTTTTTTTGTTTTTCCCTAAACAGTAATTCCGGGGAAAGCAGGTAAACGGAGGGATAAGGTATCGGTTGACACCGACAGGAAAAATATTTTGTACTTTCTAACCGATTGTGCTGTTATCGGCAATCCAAGACCTTTGATCAGACGACCATGCTGAAAACTTATACCTTTCTTGTTATCGCCATTTTGGCAGAAATCATCGCCGCTAACGCATTGAAATCTTCCAATCAGTTCACCCGCCTATGGCCCACCATTCTGTCATTAGGCTGTTATGGAGTTTCACTATTTTTCCTGACGCTGGTACTGAAACAGATTCCTCTGGGCATAACCTATGCCATCTGGTCAGGCATTGGCATCGTCTTCGTGGCGTTAATCGGGGTGTTTTATCATAAGGAAATACTGGATTTACCCGCCATTATTGGCATGGTACTGATTATCGCGGGCGTAGTAATTATTAATCTATATTCAAAGACAGTGAATTAACAAACTCTTATTCCGGACTACTGTCCAGGGCAGGCAGCGCAATGAAACTGGCAACATTCAATTTATTTCAGTTCGTCGAACCCGGCTATTATTGGTATGAACGCGAGCCACGCAGTACTTATGACGATGCGGAATGGACAACCAAAACCCGCTGGATCACACAACGTTTAACGGAAATGGATGCGGACATTGTTGGTTTTCAGGAAGTTTTCAGTATCACCGCTCTGGAAAAACTTTGTGCTGCTGCTGGCTATCCCCACTTCGCAACTGTTGATACCCCGGTTACCCGCGAGGAAGACGATAACGTCTACTATAAGTCTGTCGTTGCCATGGCATCACGCTACCCTTTGCACAACATACGTAGCGTCGCGACACACCCTGAAGTTAAACAAGACTTGCTGCTGACTGATGATTTTGTCTTTAGCCGCCAGCCTGTCTGCGCTGATATTGAATTACCTGAACTAGGCACGACGACGGTTTATGTCGTCCACCTGAAATCAAAACGCCCCAAAACAGCCAAAGTAGATTTTGCCGAGAAAACTGAATGGCCGGAACGCGTACGTGCCACTATGATGCGATTATCACGTGGCAATGTCTCATCCATGCTCCAGCGCGGTGCAGAAGCCACCCTGCTGTATCATAGTCTTTGCGAAATCCTGGCGACAGACCCGCAACGTCCCATTGTAATTATGGGGGATATGAATGATGACCAGGACTCCACACCATTGCGGGCGCTGATTATGCGGAGTCGGATATACAATATTGGTGGTGTTGATGCTGATGACTGGCCGGACGGAGTAAAACATTATTTACACGATCACCGCTTAATTGACAGTTTCCGTATTGCACCCAATATGTACCGCCGCCTGAGACCGTTTACCCATGTTCATCGCGGTAAAGGCAATTGCCTCGACCATATTCTGGTCTCGAACGTACTCAATCCAAACAACCCACAGGCTAAAGCAGAAGTTGTTCATTACGATGTGTTCAACAAACACCTCGATAAAGACGGCATAGAAAATCAGGTGCAGTCTGATCACGGACAGGTGTGCATCGAATTATTGCCGGTCAGTCAGGATAAATCAGCACCTAACCCCGGTATCAAAGATCAGAAAGACGTAATCAACCGCCAGGATTTTGTTGATTTAGCGGGCGGTATATTTCAGTCACACAAGCACTTCCGTCAGTGGAGCCGGGGTGAAAAGTGGGAGAACTTCTGGTCTTTCTTTTTTGACCACAATCACGGCTGGGTGAAATCAGTGTACGGACAGGTACCTGTGAGTGAACTGCATCAGCGCCAAAACCACAGTATCGAACACATTATTCCGCAGGTTTTTCTCGATCGTTATCTGGTTAACCAGAGAGTACCGCGTCATGTCCGCTATGGAGCGACCATTAACCCGTTTAATATGGCTCCTTCAGAACGAGGGCTAAACGCCAAGCGCTCTAACTTCCCGTTTGACATGGATGGCGACAAAGTCATTCGGCCCGAACGGATGCAGTTGCAACCCGAAAACGTCAGTAAAACCGGACTGGATAAGGAGGATGAGTGGGTGATCCCTTCGCGAAACCGGGGCGATGTCGCACGGGCGATACTTTATATGCTGCTGTGCTATGAAATTGATGAATTGTATAACCGGCATATTAAAACATTGGTGCACTGGGCTAAGATCGATCGCCCCAGTGCCTGGGAAGTTGAATATAACCAGTGGATTTATAACAGGCTGGGTATTCGTAATCCATTCATTGATGAACCCGATAAAGCTTTGCTGTTATTAAATAATAAGAACTTAATCAGCTCAATAATGGCCTCATAAAAAAATGGCGGACGAAGCAGAGAGACCTTCGCCCGCTACAATGTGGAACTACAGGTATGAATTTGCATAACCCTGTAGCCACCAATCCGAAACCCCTCGACTCGTGAAAAAGGAATTTCATATAGCCCTTTTGTTGTTTTATCGAAGTTTGCAATACCGGGCGTCGGGCTGCCATGCCATTTAGCCCGCATATATTTTTTGCAGCTTAGTGGTTTGTAGCAAAAAGAAACCCCGCCAGGAGACGGGGTAAGTGGAGGTGTCATACAATGAAAATAATGACTCAGTAAGCTTTTACATGCATTACATGCACACTTAAAAAGACTATGAAATTGTTTACAAGGTAATGGGTTACGAAGGCTTCACAGCAACAAACTGTTTGCGGCCATCACGCATAATTAACATGGCTAGCGGACGCTCTTCTCCGGCTGACTGCACTTTCGTTTTTAAATCAGCAGGAGTTGAAACCTGAGCATTGTTCACCGCAATGATCACATCACCTTCGCGCAACCCTGCTCTCGCTGCCGGTGTGCCGGGTTCCACATTGCGTATTGCCACGCCCGCCTTCAACTTGCCCGCTTCACGTTCTTCAGCCGTCAGAGGTGCTACTGCCAACCCCAAAGCACCTGACTGTTTAGCGCTGGAAACTTTAGTTGGAGCAGAAGCATCATCAAGACGATCAATTTTCACCTGCAATGTTTCTGCAGAACCATTACGCAGCACCTTCATGGCAACCTGCTTGCCCACCGGCGTATTACCGACTAACAAGGGTAAATGGTTCGCGGATTCAACATCGACCTGATCAAACCCAACGATGATATCCCCGGCCTGCACACCTGCCTTATCAGCGGGGCTGGAAGGCTGCACGCTGGCTACTAAAGCACCATCAAGCGCCTTCATATTGAAAGAATTAGCCAGCTCCTGACTCAGATTCTGGATCTGCACTCCCAACCAGCCACGGCTGACTGTGCCGCTCACCTTCAGTTGCTCAGTAATGTTCTTAACCAGATTTACCGGGATGGCAAAAGAAATCCCCATATAACCACCACTGCGGCTATAGATTTGTGAATTCACCCCGACGACATTGCCGTTCAAATCGAATAACGGGCCACCGGAATTTCCCGGATTCACAGCAACATCCGTTTGAATAAATGGCACATAAGTTCCATCCGGGAGACTACGTGACAAGGCACTCACAATACCCTGAGTCGCAGTATGATCCAGGCCAAATGGCGCACCAATCGCCACTACCCACTGGCCTACTTCCAGATTATCTGAACTACCCAGACTAACTTTCGGCAGGTTTTTAGCGTCAACTTTCAGCAGTGCGATATCACTTTTCTCATCCTGACCGACAATCTCGGCATCCAGTTCACGTTTGTCATTTAATGTCACCGTAACTGTCTTCGCACCGTCAATTACGTGCGTGTTGGTCACGATATAGCCGTCTTCTGAAATAATGAAACCAGACCCCATGGCCTCAGCACGATGTGGTTGCTGGCCACGCGGCATATTGCGGAAGAACTCACGGAATTGTTCCGGTAACTGCTGCCCGTTTGGCAGTTCAAAGCCCTGCATTGACGTTTTGGCGCTTCTGTCCGCTTCAACTTTAATATGTACAACCGCATCACGATTTTGCTTAATCAGCTGGGTTAATACCGGCAACCCTGTCGCATCAGCAGCATGTACAACGGGGGGAGCCGCCTGAAAAGCTAAAGCACCTAATAAAGCACCACTAGCAAGCACGGGTAAAGCGCGTTTTTTGAAAGACCGGGGAAAGAGTGTGTTTGCCATGTCAGCATCCTGTTTAACTAATTAAGATGCTGTCATTTTGCACCAACCGACCTTACGGCAAGTTTGCGAAAAAATTACAAATAATTAACATAAATAAACAACGAAGCGAGAGTTCTCAGGCGCTTAAAGTCCGCCAGCAAAAAGCACTGAGAACATAATTTACATGCGCTTACGCACTGTAAATGTGCCTTGAAATCACCGGTTCGGCACTATTCCAACATTAATGCCCGACACAAATGCTCAGTAATTTTATGCTGCATTTTATTTTCGACATCCAGATAAATCGGGCTGGAATTACACTCTAAAAAATAATATTGATCATCTGCAGTGTGTTTAATATCAATGCCACTATACTTTAAACCCAGTGCCGAAACAGCGTTTATACATTGTTCCTCAACCTGTGTTGGCAGCTCAACAGCACGATAACTAACCCGTCCGGTTTGGTATTGACTATCACCACGAAAATCAATCGTATTTTCAGGCACATCAATCGCCACCGCTGACACCACTTTATCACCGACCACAATAACCCGCAGATCATCACCATAAATCCGCTGCTGAATAATCGCTGGTGCCTGAGACAGATTATCCAACCGCCCTGTTGTCAGTAGCTCATTCGCTGACAGCGTAAGCGAGCCGCCTGCGGCCGGTTTTACAATACAATCCCCGTTAGCCTGAATAAATGCGGTTGCTGTCTCCGGATCATTGCTTACCAGAGTAGCTGGCATCTGGCATTGCATGCTCTGTAATACAGATATCTGGTAAGGCTTGCGTCTTGAAGTCAGGCTGCCGGAAGGCGGATTAAATAATTTTACACCTGCCCGTTCATAGGCCAGCAATAACCCCAGCAATGTATCACTACGATCCCGCTGCAAACCAAAGTTTTGGAACCATTCTGCCCAATTCAGGCTTTGCTCCGCATTTTGTTCAAAAACCTGTTGCTGCGGATAATCCGGTGCATGTGCACAGACTAATACAGCATCAATTTTATCGGGACTAATATCATGTCCTTTCCAACTGACCTGATTACCCTGCCAGCAAAGTGAGCCATAACAACCATCAATACCATGGGGGTCAATATTAATAACTTCCACCCCCAAATCCAGGAAGCATTGAATCTGGTGTGCCGTCTGTGTTTGGCGTGCATAACCAACAACGATTATTGTTTTTTTCTTTTTCATTATTAAATGCAGACCTGCGTTGCACCTGTTTTTTTAGAGTTTTGGCAGGGGTGCTGCTCCATTAATTTAAGCAGCACCTGTTTTCCATGAAGGAGAGTGTATTATTTCTTAATGGGCGAGCCATAACCGCCGCCATCTTCCTCACCCAAAGCCAACGTTGTTACATCCACCGGCGGTTGGACAGGGCCATCCTGTACCACTGGTGGCTGTACCGGGCCATCTTGGACAATCGGCGGCGGTCTTAAAACTCCATCCTGAATAACTGG
>JBMZDK010000200.1:0-7920 GCA_049614265.1 Thiolinea sp. | reverse complement strand
CTCCAAGATCCGCACCATGGCGCAGTTAATCAGTTGCGTATGACACTGGCTGCGAGCTTATTAGTTTTGGTGCAGGCTGCCAGCGCTGCAGATGAGATCAGCATCACCCCATCACAACGTCAGGTAAATGTTTCCGGTTCAGGCATTGTGACCCTGCGCTTTGAAGTGGAAAATCGCTCAGGCATCACCAGAGAACTACAGGAACAAATCAATTTACCTGAAGGTTGGCAACTCATATCGAACACAGCTCCCTTTTTGCTTAGTAGCAATGGACGTGATGTTCGATTAGTTCATGTCAGCTTACCTAAGGCTGCTAATGCCGGTAACTATCGTGTCGATTACCAGGTATCCTCCAGAAATGATGGCGCTATTGCCAGTAGTGAGTCTATCAATATACGGCTGGAATCGACGTCGGGGACAGAGTTAAGTCAGCATCAGGCTCCGGGCAGCCTGCTTGAAGGTGAACAGTTTATTGTTGATTACATCGTTAAAAACACCGGCAACCAAACTGTTAATTACCGTTTCGCAGCCTATGACAGTGACAGCTTCATTACTGCTGTCGAACCCCGACAAGCCAAAGTCACTGCGGGCAGCACCCGGATTATTCGTGTTAAAGGCCGGGTCAACAGAAAAGTCACCGAAACCAGTACTTACAAAGTCACCTTACAGGCCAGAGGGGGTGGAAAACGCGCCGAACATCACATCAATGTCCCTCTCATAGCCCGTGTTTCACAAGGCGTTGGTCGTTACCAAAAACTCCCCGGAAAACTGCGCACCAGTTTTACCTTTGAACGGAATCAGCAGCCCAACCAAAACGGCGAGGCAATCGATGAAAACAGCAGGGCCTACCAACTGGAATACTTTGCGAGTGGCAGGATCGACGAGGCTGGGAAACACAATGTTGAAATTCGTTTGCGGAATGGCAAGCACCAAAATGCCGGTAGCAGCCTGACAGACCAGCTGGAAGAATATTATGTTGCCTACTGGAATGATGAGCTGAAAGTCAAAACCGGTCACCAGTCTTTTAATACTACCCGGCTCATTGGTAATAGCCTGAATGGACTTGGAGCCTCTGCACAATACCGGCCACAGACCAAGTCCGGCAAAACCCCTTTGCAGATCAGAGGCTTCTATGGTCGTAACCGCCCCGGAGAAAGTGAAACAGAACACTCAGTATTTGCTGCATTAAGCTATGACTGGGGGGAATACGAAGTAGGCGCTTCCCTGCTTAAAAGTCGCAAGGATGACGGACTGCCCAGTAATCACGAACAAACTATAGGCTCAGTCTCAGGAGCCTGGCGGGGGAAAAACTTCAATGTCCGGGCAGAAGTTGCTACAGACGACGGTGGCAGCAAAGCTTATTGGGTGGAAGCCGGTGGTCAATGGAAGAACCTTGGGTTTAGTGCATCCGTTTCACGTGCCGATTTAAACTTCTCCGGCAGTATCAGTGATGCTATGCATACCTATGGCAGTCTGCATTACAAAATCAATGAGCGTAGCAATCTCAGCTTTTATACCCGGCATAAGCAGGAAAATATTAATGAAGACCTGACGAGGGAAATTCGCTCTGATGACGAACAGCATATTCGCTTCACACATACATTAGGCAATAACGATCAGGCCTCAATCAGCGTTGGCTATCGCCAGCGACAAGAGCGTGATAAACGTCCAAACCCTACAACCAACCACACAACAAAAGCTGTAACACTGGAATACCAACACCGTTTTGAAGACTTTGATATTCGTGTTGCTGCTGAAAAAGGTCGCCGGGAAGACAAAATAAACGCGAGTTCTGATGGTTCCCGCCAGGAGCTATCAATTAATTGGCGACCTACACATGCCATCAAACTTGGCACCAGTTATGCAATTAGCCAGGGGCTGGACAGCCCCGGCAAAGCAACAGCTATTGGAATCAATAGTCATTTCCGGATCAACGGGCATTCCAGCTTTCACGGTTACGCACAATACAACCAAAATGACTTTGATGATTCACACTCACGAAACTATGAACTGCAATACAAATATGATCTGAAAAAATTTGGCGAAGTCGGGGTACGTGCCAGTCGCGTCGATAATATGTCTGCTACCGGAGAACGTGATCAGGATTATGCGCTCCGCTTCGAATACAGCCTTCCACTCGACGTTCCTTTCCGCAAGCGCCGGAATATTGGCGCTGTCAAAGGTACGCTACGTCATTCGGATAATACTCCGGCAAAGAACATCGTCCTCAAGATGGAGGATCAATATGCAATCACGGATGAGAGTGGCACATTTTTCTATCCATCAGCAGTCGCCAGAGACTATCAGATCAATATTGACAATACACGCCCTGATGCGGCAGGCCTGATGCTTAATGGCACAGGCAAGCACAACTCAGTAACAGTAAGTGCCAATAAAACGACTGCATTAGACCTGACTTTACAGCGAGGTGCACGCTTACAAGGCAAAATCGCACAATATACCCCAGACACTGGTGCAGCACTATTTGGCAGCGAAATCAACAATAAGCATTTAAAAGCGGATAAAGGTATTGGACTCGTTTTATTAGAGCTCAAACCTATTGGCCAACAGGACAACAGAATCACCTACCGACGTACCACACTGTTTGACGGCTCTTTCAGCTTTATGGGCGTTCCACCGGGAAAATGGGAACTGGTTATTAATGACACCAGCCGGGTGCCGGATAACTACCGCCTGGAAAAAAGCCGGTTTATGGTTGACCTGGTTGCCGGTGATAACCAGCAATTGCTTATCAAAGCCCTGCCTGTAGCACAAACCATCAAAAAGAGTGGCCCTGCACAGGGCTTCACAGTATCAGGCTAATGGAAACATTATGAAAAAAACAATCTCCTCTGTATCAGGCTTTATTTTGTGTTGCATCTTAAACAATGGCGCATTAGCTGAAACAGCTACTGCGACACAAAACATTAATCTGGCAATCCCGATTGTTGCATTATTGGATATTGAAGATGTATCACCTCAGTTTACCTTCCAGGCACCACAAAATGCGGGCGATGGGCTGACATTATCCGCTACAAACAACACGTTTAATGTCGCAATCAGTTCAAACAACTCTCTGGCAAAACTTGATGTAAAGATTGATCAAAATCTTACTGCGCACGGTTTAAGTCTTGTTCTTGACAGCAGCACACTCAGCGGATGCAGTGGCTCTCTCACACTGACAACAAGCAATCAAACATACTGCAATATCAGCATGCAGCAAACCAGTGCATCAACGATTACACTTAATGCTACTGCGGCACAGGATATGGCATCTTATGGAAATTATTCGGTAGAGATCACTTATACCCTCACCGATAACTGAGACAATCCACCTTTCTGCAAAATCTTAAAGAAAATCAATATAAATATACCGAACTGCAGCATTACTGTTCGTCCGGAAAAATATCCAATCTGATCATAAATCAGCTAAGATTCAGCAACGTTACCCCAATAACTATTACAACGAGTGTCCTATGAATCACACAAGCAAAAAACAACTTTGCTGCGCTGGTTTACTGTGTCTGTTTACCAGCCTCAATACTCTGTCTGCAAACTCTGATACAGCCAATCAATCGTTAAAAATTACCATACCCAAAATTGCATTAGTCGAACTGGACAAAGCTAAACATTCTTTTGTTTTCACTCCGGACAAAAACATCATCCGGCACACCAGCAATGTTGCAATCAGCTCTAATGACCGCAATGCCAGATTAAATATTAGTGTGAAAGGGCTGCCGGACGCACTGCAACTTGACATACTCGCCAATACAGAAATTTGCTCCGGCCTTTCAACACAAACCCGTAATAACCAACATCAGTTTAATTGTCAGGTGGGCATTGCCAGAACCAGAAATGGACTACTGACACTAACCGGAAGCAGAAAAAGCCAACAGGCCCTCCCCAATGGAACCTATACCGCCGATATAACTTACACCTTGAGTGATTAATATCTTACTTACCGACGCAGGGCTTTTAGTCCTGCGGTAACCCCCATCAATGATACCGGCAACCGGATAAGCTGTTGCCCTACTGAAGGTGAATATGTAACAACAGCAGTGCGTCCTTTAAGAAACTGCTTCATCATCGACGGATTTAATATGAACCCGGCACTACAAAGAACCTGAGTGCAACGCCCCTGAAAGCGAATTGACTTTTTCTTATCAACCTTAAGAGCAACACCAGCCTCAATATCAATCCCCGAAGGCAATTCAAAAAATACAGTAGGGTAAGGCTTACCCGGCGCGTAACCGATAATTGCCCGCAAGACATCATTGCCATTCTGTTTTAACACCTGCTCCAAAAAACAGATATTCTGCCCTTGCCGCCCGGATTCACAGCTGCCTGTCCAGGCTTTAAAACGTTTGCCTTCAAAATCACCTGATACTGCATAGGCGTTGTTTAGAGCTGAACACAAAGAGACAATTGCTAAAGCAAACCACACCATAGATCGCATTTTTCACCCCTGAGATTTTATTTTTGAATAATTTTCACCAGTGATTCTACCACAGCTGGCAAAAATTCAGCCAGACTCTGACTCACATCGTCTTTGCTGCCGGTGTACTTTCCGCAGATTTCGTTGGCATTAACTCCCAATGCTGATGGGGTAAGCCAGCTAATAAAGCCAGAGTTGGTGTTTCAACCTCCCCCCCTTCTCTTTTATTCCACTCATCAGTTTTCGCCTGAATTTAGCCAAATTTTCAGGATTTTCATCACCGTTTCAATGGATGTTGGAGACACAAAACAATCACGAACCGGAGAAAAAAATGGAGACCATCGCACTGATGCTCATGTTATGGATTGGTAATAACTCTGAATACAATACTGCGGATATTCCTCTGCCTGAGATTGTCGAAATGACGCCAAAGGAAATTACTGTTGAAGCTTACACCGATCATCCGGAAAAAATTCCGGAAGGCGGTGTGGATCCACGAATCAATGCACTTTATTCATATGAAGACGGGCCAAACGGCACCATTTACATTATCGCTGCTGACTTAACAGAAGCTGTTGATGACACTGAAACGCCATTTGAAAACCCGATTTTTCAGGAAAGATTACTGCACGAACTCGTTCACCACACACAACGACTTTCCGGCTCACTTCACCTGATGCCTTGCCGAAACTTTGGAGAAAAGGAAGCCTACTTAATGGGAGGAGAATTCCTGCGCAGACAAAACGTCAGCGACCCTATGCCAAACCGCAATTTCTGGGCACATATTTATAGCCGCTGTTGATTGAGGCTTGCTAAGCGTTCAGGCGTGCCAATATCCTGCCAATCCCCTGAATAATATTCACCACTTACCCTGTTATTCTGCATAGCTTCCCGTAACAGGGGAGCCAATGGGCGTTTGCCGTATTTTAGCTTATGAAATAAATCCGGATGATAATAACCAATGCCACTGTAGGTATAGAAATTATCACCTTCAGTTAATACACGATTAGCCTGCAAGGCAAAATCTCCACCAGGGTGATGCTCAGGATTTGAGACCAAAATCAGATGCACTAAATCTCCTTTCGCCAATTGATACGGCAAACAGGGAAAATCACACCAGACATCAGCACTGATCACCAGAAAAGGCTCATCACCTAGTAGCGAAAGTGCTTTCACAATTCCACCAGCGGTTTCCAGTACACCTTCCTCCTGTTCATCTGAATACAACAGATTCACATTCCATTGTGTGCCGGTACCCAAAGCATCGGGTATCTGATCACCCAACCAGCCGATATTAATCACAATATCGCGATAGCCTGCAGCCGCTAATTTTTCAATATGCCAGACAATTAACGGCTTACCGGCAACAGTTAGCAGCGGTTTGGGAGTATGATTAGTCAGCGGTCGCATTCGCGTGCCATGACCAGCGGCAAGAATCATTGCCTTCATTAATTTAACATCCTTGTTCAGGCAGCAATGGCAACAGTACCAATACGCTCGGGAATTCCCACACTACGCATCCATTCAACCAACTGTGAGGTTTCCGGGTGACGTGCCCCTACTTTAAGTACATAGCTGAGCGTCAGCGGTAAATCATTCAGGTAATTGTGTTTACCATCACGGTGATTCAAGCGACAAAAAATGCCCAGCACCTTGATATGCCGCTGCAAACCGGTTAAATCAAACCAGCGCAAAAATGAGCGCTCATCAACCGGTGGAATATTACCGGCAGCAATCGCCCGTTTATGGAAAGACTTTACCCAGTTGATAATTCGCTGCTCCGGCCAGACAACATAACAATCGCGCAACAAGGAAACCAAATCATAAGTCGCCGGGCCAAGTACAGCATCCTGATAATCGATCACTCCTAATGTATCATCCGGTGTAATCATCAAATTACGTGAATGATAATCACGGTGAACAAAGGTTACGGGTTGTTCTAATACAGCAGCCGCCAAACTATCAAAGGTTTGTGTAATCAGTTCACCAGGTAAATCGTCAGGCGCAAACTGTAAATGCGTGCCGAGAAACCATTCCGGCATCAGTTCCATCTCCTGCCGCAACAGCTTATCAGTGTACACTGGTAAGGAATGGCTACTAGCCAGCTGCAACTTCAATAATTCCTGCATCGCCAGCTGATAATAAAAATCAGCTGTTTCAGGACTAAGTTTGTTTAGCAATGGCGTGTTGCCCAGATCTTCCAGCAAAATCAGGCCATCAATCAGGTTTTGCGCAAAAATATTCGGCGCGGCCACCTCAGCATCAATCAACCTGCTGGTGACATCAATAAATGGCGCTGAGTTTTCTTTTTCCGGTGGCGCATCCATCACAATTGCAGTGCGGCCACTCTGGCTGGCACGAAAATAGCGGCGAAAGCTGGCATCAGCCGACGCTGGTTCCAGCGTTGCAGACTGCCACCCTGTCAGGGTATGCACCCAATCCCTTAGTTGCTCAAGACGTACATCCTGTGTCATAACATACCTGTTACATGCCCGTGTGGATGAAATGGAGAGCGGTTATCATATCATCAGCGGCTTTCCGAAAGTTTAACAATAGCCTGTCACGGCTAAGTATCGAAGCAGGTATGACGTTTGGCGGACAATGAAAACGACAGACATAACAATGAACAGCTCTGGCCAGCGGCTGAATATTATCAGCAGGTTGCCAGACTGCAACAGGCAATTGGCGAAAAGATTTATCTCGCAGAATTAAAGGATACCTCCATTAACGCCGGAGTCACCTTCACTGATGCACCATTGATATTACTGAATATTGTTGAATACCCTCAACCAGATCCTTACCGCCGACTTTGTCCGCATATGCTGATTCTGGATGATGGCCGCGGGGTGAATTTGGGCAGAGTTGTCCGTGTTAGCCTCAATAAGGCCTTTGGGCCAGCACAGGATGACGTTCTGTTCAGAGATTCCGCGTTTATGGATGAAGTTCTGCTTGCTCCGCGTGTCCTTAGTCGTGAGTCGATCGCACAAACTTCACAGGGTATTCTCAGCCAGATCCTGGGCGATGAACCCGGGCGCTTGTTGCAAACGACACTAACAACGGAGCCTCAACAGGCTCAAAAAAATCATTTGCAACCGGCCAGATCAGTTAAAAAAGGTCTGAAAAACAGTTAGATTACCAACTACCCGGGACATACTGGTCAGTGAAACTGTAAATCTGCATACCGGCCCTTATAATGAGGCCAATAAATAATAAAAAGTAAGACAGACATAAATTATGAAAATAAAAATCAACCCTGTTATCGCTGCCACCCTGTTTGCCAGCACACTGATTTGTAGCCCTGCCGCCTTGGCAGAAACCGCTAAAGCATCACCTCAGAAAGCCGTCACACATTTCAAAACATTGCTGAAAAGCAGACCAGGCTTCTACCCGGAGTGCAAACAACCTCCAACCCAGGTAGGTAAAGAGAATTTTCAGAAGAACCATCTGTCCCTTAGTGGTCTTGAAGGTGTACACCTTGATGTTGC
>JBMZDK010000199.1:0-7949 GCA_049614265.1 Thiolinea sp. | reverse complement strand
GACGCTGTCTTTACGGTAGCAGTCATCTCACCACGCCGCATCACACTCACCGTATCGGTAATATCCATGATTTCACGCAGTTTATGCGTAATCAAAATAATGGTTTTACCTTCGTCACGCAGACGCCCCAAAATCCGGAACAGCTGATCGGCTTCACCCGGAGTCAATACACCTGTTGGTTCATCCAAAATCAGAATATCTGCTTTACGGTACAACGCTTTCAGAATTTCCACCCGCTGCAACATCCCGACACCCAGATTTTCAATCAGAGCATTAGGCTCAACGTGCAGATCATATTCATTGGCCAACCGTTCCAGCTCAGCCTGAGCTTTTTTCAATGATGGCCGTAAAAAACGCCCGTCCTCCACTCCCAGAATAATGTTTTCCAGCACGGTAAAATTTTCCACCAGCTTAAAATGCTGAAATACCATACCAATGCCTGCGGCAATCGCCGCCTGACTGTCCGGAATCAGAGTCTTTTCGCCATTGATAAAAATCTCACCGGAATCAGCTTTGTAGAAACCATAGAGAATGGACATCAGAGTGGATTTACCCGCGCCGTTTTCGCCAATAATGCCGTGGATGGTACCCGGCATAACGCGCATGGAAATATCTTTATTGGCCCGGACCATGCCAAAAGCTTTGGAAATAGAACGTAGCTCTATTGCTGGATGCTGATCCATAGGTGTGCTGACCCTGTTTACTGTGGAAGTCGCAGTTATGAACTGCCATGCATGCGGGAAGTAGTTCCCATATGCATATTAAACAAGCAGCACGTACAAGCGGGGTGTACGTGCTGCGGTATTACATTCTGTTGAAATCAGAATTTATAGGAAGGGCAACTTTCATCACTGCTGTAGTTGTGAACTTTGATGTCACCGGCAATGATTTTTTTCTTGGCTTCTTCCACTGCCGCTTTCATTTCGTCAGTGATCAGCTTTTCATTGTGCTCGTCCAGCGCATAACCCACGCCTTCGTTGGACAAATCCATCTGATTGAAACCTGCTTTCAGCTCAGTGCCTGCTTTGAACGAATTATAGACCGCGTTATCCACACGCTTCAGCATAGAAGTCAGTACTTTACCGGGATGCAGGTAGTTCTGGTTTGCATCAACACCGATAGACAGGATGTCTTTGTCCGCAGCAGTCTGCAACACACCAACACCAGTCGCACCTGCCGCCGCAAATACCACATCAACGTCCTGGCTTATTTGTGCCAGTGTCAGCTCAGAACCTTTAACCGGATCATTCCAGGCTGCCGGTGTGGTGCCCGTCATATTCACGACAACTTTAGCGTCTTTGTTCGCATCCATCGCACCCTGCGCATAACCACAGGCAAAGGTACGGATCAATGGAATATCCATGCCACCAATAAAGCCGACAGCGCCATTTTTGGAGGCCATAGCAGCTAACATACCGACCAGATAAGAACCTTGTTCAGCAGCAAAAACGATTGAACGTACATTAGGCGCATCAACCACCATGTCGATGATGGAAAATTTAGTATCAGGGTAGTCTTTGGCAACTTCAGAAAGCGGAGTAGCCCAGGAAAAACCGGCCATAACAATCGGGTTTTTACCGGCTTCAGCAAAACGGCGAATCGCCTGCTCGCGTTGGGCGTCTGACTGGATTTCCACTTCAGCGAATTTTTCGCCGGTTTCATCAGCCCAGCGCTTAGCACCATTATAAGAACTTTCGTTAAACGACTTATCAAATTTACCGCCAAGATCATACAGCACTGCCGGTTCCGCCGACGCTGCAGTAGATGCTAAGCCCATAGCCAGACCCAAAGCGATACTTTGTGCGAGTTTCTTCATGAATAATTCTCCTCAGTTTTCAGCCTAAATAGACGTATCTTGTTTCATAAATGAGACAGTTCCTGCTGACTGACCAAGCTAAGTGCTTAGATTGGTTAAGTCAATCTATTTTTAAAACCGGGCAGATCTCAAACACCATTTTTATCGCGAAAATACCGTACCGCAAAAATATAACGGCTAAGCACAAATCACGCCCAAACCATCAAACCGGGGTTCCAGTGCATAAGCCGCTCCCCGCAGTGCAGGCTGTTCAGCATTAATGACGTAAGCAGGCACCTGTTGCATCAACGTGCTGAAACGTCCTTTGCGTTCAAACTGCTCGCGAAAACCTGAGCGGATAAAATAGTCACCCAGCTTAGGCACAATGCCACCGCCAATATACAGGCCGCCAGTCGCCCCCAGGGTTAGCACCAGATTCGAAGCCACAATCCCCAGCCACTCACAGAATAAAGCCATTACTTCGACACAAGTCGTACAACTGGCATCCAGCGCTCTCGCCGAGATTTCCTCAGCACGTAATGCTTCCGTATCCAGACCATCAAGCTGACGCAGAATCTGATAAAACTCCGTTAAGCCGGTGCCGGACAACAAGCGTTCCGCAGACATATGGCCATACTTCGCCAGAAAAGCATTAAACACCGCCAGCTCACGGGCATTGCGTGCCCCGAGAGATACATGCCCCCCTTCGCCTGATAAGGGGAAATAACCATCACCAGCCTGCACCAAACCGGACACCCCTAAACCGGTACCCGGCCCTAATAATGCAATCGCACCCTTCTCATCAGGTTCACCGCCCCCAACAAGCTCCAGCTCATCAGGCCGTAACCAGGGAATAGACAAAGCCAGCGCCGTAAAGTCATTCACGACTTTTAACCGCCGGAAACCAAACTGCTGATAGGTTTCCCGAATGGAGAAATTCCAGTCATGGTTAGTCAGCTTCACCCGGTCACCAACCACCGGTGTTGCCACCGCGACAGACACATCCTGAACCCCTGATGCAGATACCTGCTCGAAATACAGGCCAATGACATCCGCCAGTCCTGTGAAATCATCAATACGGTAACTGCCAATTTGCTGTGGCACCAGTGAATCCTGCTCCAACAGTCCCAGGCGAATATTGGTACCGCCAATATCAATCGCTAAGCGACTGCAAACATCCGTCATGAACGCTCTTCCATCATTCCAGTGAGGTGAATTCAAAAACAGGTATGAATTACTTTCATCCCGGTCAAAACTGATTAACTTATGCGAGTACGTAAACTACTTACCCGCCACGCAGCGCAACGGTAGCACGTGCCAGCGCTGCAATGCCAGCCCAGTCGCCTGCTTCTACCATTGCCTTTGGTGTCACCCAGGAGCCGCCGACACACAGCACATTGGACAACGCCAGATAATCCGCCGCTGTTTTAGCATTAATCCCACCCGTCGGGCAAAAGCTGACATCCGGCAACGGGCCGCCCAAAGACTTCAGCAATGACACACCGCCTGCTGCTTCAGCCGGAAAAAACTTCAGCATGTCATAGCCTTTTTCCATCAGCCCCATCACTTCAGATGAAGTGACTGCACCCGGCAATAAAGGCAAATCGTGATCATTCACCGCCGCCAGTAAATTATCCGTCGCCCCCGGTGATACCGCAAATTCTGCACCAGCTGCTTTGACTGCGCTCACGTCAGTCGCCGTCAACACCGTACCGGCACCAACAATACTGCCCGGCACAGCGCTCATCTCACGAATCACCTCCAGTGCCACCGGTGTGCGCAGTGTCACTTCCAATACCGGCAAGCCTGCTGCAACCAGGGTTTCAGCCAAAGGCCGGGCCTGAGAAACTTTATCAACCACTAACACCGGAATTACCGGTACTTTCTGGCACAACTCCCGGGTAGATATCATGACTTATCCCCTGTTAAATCATCATTAAACAAACTATTACCACCGGTTGCTGCCGGCCCTGCTGCCTGGCGAAAAACGGCGAATAACTCACGCCCCAGCCCCTGCTCATTTCCGCTCAGATCAGCCTGTGCCGGTTCACGCTGAGCAAAACCCTCTGTCAGAACATCCAGACGGGCATTATTGGCATCCAGTACAATTTCATCCCCATCCCGGATACGGGCAATCGCACCGCCCTGTGCTGCCTCCGGGCTAAGGTGTATCGCCGACGGCACTTTACCACTGGCTCCGGACATGCGGCCATCCGTAATCAACGCCACTTTCTGTCCGCGATCCTGTAATACACCCAATACCGGTGTCAGGCTGTGTAATTCCGGCATACCATTAGCCTGTGGCCCCTGAAATCGCAGCACACAAACAAAATCACCGTTCAGCTCATCACGCTCAAAAGCCGCTTTCACGTCGGCCTGGTCATGAAAAACTCTGGCAGGCGCCCTGATATAACGCTGTTCAGGTTTTACTGCCGATACTTTAATAACAGACTCACCCAAATTACCCTGCAGACACACCAGACCACCACTATGCTGAAACGCATCAGAACAGGGACGTAAAATATCCGGATCATGACTTTCAGAAGCACAGTTTCGCCACTCCGCATCACCCTCAGCATTGAGAACCACCTCTTGTGTATAATGATGCAACCCGGCCCCGGCAACAGTCTGCACATCCTCATGCAATAAGCCCTGCTGTAATAATTCAGCAATAACAAACTGCAGACCACCGGCAGCGTGGAAATGATTAACATCTGCCATGCCGTTTGGATAAACCCGGGCCAGCAGTGGTGTTGCTGCAGATAAATCCGCGATATCCTCTGCACTGAGCAGAATGCCCGCTGCCCGGGCCATCGCCATCAGATGCAACACCAGGTTTGTCGAGCCACCCGTCGCATTCAGTCCGACCATTCCGTTAACAAAGGCCTTCACACTAAGGATTTCACTGGTAGTCACCAGTGAATCACGACTTTCCTTACCTGTCATTGCCAACACCCGCTGCGTGCCAGCTACCGTCAGGGCCTCACGCAATGGCGTATTCGGGTTAATAAAGCTGCTCCCCGGTAACTGCAGCCCCATGAATTCCATTAGCATCTGATTGCTGTTAGCCGTACCGTAAAAGGTACAGGTTCCGGCATCATGGTAAGAACTCATCTCGGCTTTCAGCAAGGCATCACGCCCGACTTCACCGGTGGCATACTGCTGTCTTACCTTCGCTTTCTCACTATTAGGAAGACCTGAAGTCATTGGCCCGGCTGGCAAAAAGATACAGGGCAGATGGCCAAACGTCGCAGCAGCAATCACCAGCCCCGGTACGATCTTATCGCATACGCCAAGGAAGACAGCGCCATCAAAAACATTATGCGATAAGGCGACTGCGGCACTCATTGCAATCACATCGCGTGAAAACAATGACAGCTCCATGCCCGGCTGCCCCTGGGTCACTCCATCACACATAGCAGGCACACCACCGGCTACCTGCGCGCTACCACCGGCAGATCTTGCTGTCTGTTTGATTAGCTCCGGAAAAGTTTCAAAGGGTTGATGAGCTGACAGCATATCGTTATAGGCCGTCACAATACCGAGATTACCGGCATGGTGCTCAACGATCCTGAACTTGTCCGGCTTTGGTGTCGCAGCAACCGCATGCGCCAGATTACCGCAACTCAGCGTACTGGTTTTACCGCGCTCTGACATCGCCTGAATGCCATCAAGATAGCGGCGACGCGTATCTTTACTGCGTTGCTCAATACGGGCAGTGACTGCTGCAACTGCCGGGTGAATTTCTGTGGTCATAAGGATTTCTGGTAATTGAATTATCGGTAGCTAGTCAGCGTAATGTACCTGCAGACGGTCACCTGCATAGCGTAATAAAGCCTGAATCGGCAGGGCGATTGATGCATCCGCTGTATTTTCATTACGCCGGGCCTGTTCCAGCACCTGCTGTTTTTCAGGGCCGGTGATTAGCAAATGAATATATGTTGATTGTAAAATCGCTGCCAATGTGAAAGATAAACGCGGTTCCGGAATATTATCCGCTGTAATGGCCAGCAAAACTTCAGTATTCTCAGGATCAAGTCCGGTTTCCAGTTGGTCTGCTGCCGGAAACAGCGATGCAAAATGCCCGTCAGTGCCCATGCCCAGCACACACACATCCAGAGGCAGGCAATGCTGGCTCAAAGCCTCGCGCACATGCTGCAAATCCTCATCCTCCCGGTATAAAGGCTGAAAATTCACTTCCGGCACAGCACGAAGAAAATTCTCCTGCAGCAGCTTAGCATTCGACCGCTCATGATCAGCAGGCACCTGACGCTCATCACCCAACGTTATAAAGACACTTTGCCAATCCAGAGTCTGACGGGCCAGTGCCTGCAGAAATGGCGCAGGCGTAGTGCCACCGGGAACTGCCAGTGCGGCTTTAGTATTGGTTTCCCGGGCAATGCGTAATTGATCTGCCACAACCACCGCCAAGTAATCTGCCTGCTGCTGTCGATCTTTGTATTCGATAAATTTCATAATAGATGCTGTATTTATTTCTCAATTTCGCGCCAGCGCCGGCCATCTTTAGCCAGCATTTCCATCGCCGTTATCGGCCCGCGACTGCCCGGCTCATAATCATCCGGTTTCTGGCCAATGCTATCCCAGGCAGCAATGATCGGATCAATCCAACTCCAGGCCGCTTCCACCTCATCACCGCGCATAAACAGTGTTTGGTTACCACGCACTACATCCATCAGCAGGCGCTCATAAGCATCCGGCATCCGCCAGTCATCACTGCGCCCTTCAGCAAACTGCATATCCAGCTGCGTATCATGCATGCGGAAGCCACCCGGCCCGGGGTCTTTGGTCATAATCTGGAGTTGCAAACCTTCATCAGGCTGTAGACGAATACTCAGCACATTGGGCTGTACCGGTGTTGCTGTCACGTCAGCAAACACGGAATGCGCCGGTTTTTTGAAGACGATGGCAATTTCAGTAAAACGTGCGCGCAGTTTTTTACCGGTACGCAGATAAAAAGGTACTCCCGCCCAGCGCCAGTTCTCAATTTCAGCCTTAATCGCCACATAAGAATCTGTCATGCTATCCGGATTACCGGCTTCTTCCAGATAGGATGGTGAATCCTCACTGCTGCGATATTGAGCACGTACGGTTTTCTCCAGCACGTCATGATTGGTAATTGGCCGTAACGCCCGCAACACCTTTAGCTTTTCATCCCGCACGGCGTCAGCTTCAAAGGTGTAAGGCGGCTCCATAGCGATGAGGCACAACAGCTGCATCAGGTGATTCTGCACCATATCCCGCATTGCACCGGCACGATCATAATAACTGCCACGGCTACCAACACCGATCGATTCAGCAGCCGTAATCTGCACATGATCAATGCAATTAGCATTCCAGATCGGTTCAAACAGCGCATTAGCAAAACGCAGCGCCATTAAGTTCTGCACCGTCTCTTTGCCAAGATAATGATCAATACGATACACCCTGTCCTCACTGAAAACAGATGCAATCTCAGCATTCAGTGCCCGTGCACTCTCCAGGTCATGCCCCAGCGGCTTCTCTACTACCAGTCGCGCGCTACCACCATTGAGCCCCACGCTTGCCAAACCACGGGCAATCACCCCAAATAGCGACGGCCCCACGGCGAGGTAATAAACCCTGATGTGCTCAGCCTTTTCATCCAGCAAAGTAACTAAATCACCCCAGGACTCATCATTAGTCACATCATTAAACCGGTACTCCAAACGTTGCAGGAAGCCCGCCATTACCGCATCGTCTTTCTCCCATTCGGCCAGATACTCATTAAGTGCTGCACGGGTTTCCTCCCGGAAAGCATCAGTATCCTGTACCGTACGCGCCAGGCCAATGATTCGGGATCCCTCAGGAATCTGGCCGGCTGCATCACGGCGATACAAACCGGGTAGTAACTTACGCATCGACAAATCGCCGGTGCCACCAAAAATAACCAGATCAAATTTTTCAACAGGAATGACTCTGCTTGTCATGATGCTTCCTTCCAGTTTTTATATCAGGCGCCATTTGTATTAAAAAAACATCTATAATACTTCAAATATAGAAAAAATGTAGTTTTACTACATAAAGAAGCCAATAAATCATCTATGTTGGTCTATTAAACCAAAACTCACTCAAGTTGCAAGATGCACAAACCATTCTCAGCATAAATCGGCAAAAA
>JBMZDK010000198.1:0-7985 GCA_049614265.1 Thiolinea sp. | reverse complement strand
TTGCTGGTGAATCCGATCAGCCTGCGCTATGCGGTGGATTACCGTACCTATGGTTTGTTCCAGTCACATATACCAACGACCTATTTATTCGTGCCACTTGATGGCCCGGTGATTATTCATAATGCCTATCTGGAATCGGATTTGGTGGATAACAGTCGTGTCGGGCCGCCAATTAGCTTTTTTGATGGTGGCACGATTTTGCCTGAAGCTGCGGAAGCGCTGGCGGATGAGATGGTGAATTACCTCCGCGAACTGGGTACTGATTACCGGCGGGTGGCGCTGGAGTATGTGAATCCGAGCCTGACTCAGGCCTTGTTGAAGCGTGATGTCGAGGTCATTGATGGTGTCGTGATTGCGGAAATGGCACGCTTGATTAAATCGGAGGAGGAAATTGCCTGTATGCGTTGGGCAGTGGCGGTGGCTGAACTGGGGATATCCAAACTGCAACAGGCATTGCGACCGGGCGTTAGCGAGCTACAGCTATGGGGGCTGCTAAATTATGCCAATCTGGCAAACAACGGTGACTGGCATGAAGGACGGATGCTGGCTTCGGGGTCACGGATTAATCCATGGTTACAGGAAGCCTCGCCGCGCAAAGTGGAGGAGGGGGATCTGGTAGGTTTCGATACTGATATGGTTGGGCCGTTTGGCTATTTCGCTGATGTATCCCGTACCTTATATTGCGGTAAAGGTAATCCATCGAACCGGCAACGGGAGCTGTACCGGTTAGCAGTGTCAGAGGTTGAGCATAATATTGCTTTACTCCGCCCCGGCCTGCGTTTTAGCGAGTTTCAGCAGCAGGCGTTTAAACAGGACGAATGCTTTCATCAAAATGCTTATACCTGTATCACGCATGCGGTTGGGATGTGTGATGAGTATCCGCGTATTAATCAGGGCTTCCGTGGCCCGAATCCCTATGATGGTGTGTTTGAGGCCGGAATGGTGATGTGCCTTGAAAGTTATGTCGGAGCAGTGGGGGAGCGTGATGGCGTGAAGCTGGAACAACAGGTATTGATTACAGAAACGGGAACGGAGCCGCTGAGCACTTATCCCTGGGATGAACGGCTTATGGGCTAAAGTGGCGGTGGGAATAGCGGATTTGAACCTTGATTGTGACAGTACTGGCTAAGCAGATCGCAGATACTTGCCATCGGAAGGTTGGTATATATTCTGATCATTGGTCTATGCTTTGGGTAAGTTGAACCTCTCATAACATCAGAGCGTCCAGCACTCTATTGCCAGATAAATCCTACGATAAGGCAGGTATGCATGAGAAAAGCCTTTTTACTGTCCGTCTTTAAGTTATTGTTATTCATTGGTGTTAGCACGTCGGCTGTGGCCGCGAATAATCAGGAGCCTGTTCGTGATTTTCCTAACCAGGCTTCACCATTAGGTATTAATACCAATGAAGCTCTGGAAGTGGATGCCAGCCTGCCTTTCATTGATTTATTTCGTTTTGCTTTGCCATTTGAGGAGGCCCGTCCGTGGTTAACCAAAGGTGAGGTTGATTACGATGACGAAGGATGGCCTGTTAAATTACACGGTGATGGTTATGCCGGGACACGGTTTCTGAATAATGTCCCTGCGAATGCCTTGCCCGGTGGTACTTATACGGTGTTGTATGAGGGGGAAGGACGCTTACAATATGGCGGTAGTGCTAAATTAGTGGAAGGTTCTCCCGGTAAAGATCTGATCCGTCTGGAACCGAAAAAAAATAATACGACCACTGCAACTTTATACATCAGAGAAAGCAATCCGGAGAACCATGTCCGTAATATCCGGGTGTTAATGAGTGGGGGAATCTGCGCCCGCGATCCGTTCAGGCGGGTGGATGGTGCTGCACAATGTGCGGGAAAATCGTATCAGGCATTCGCCGATCATTATGATGACATTATCTTTAATCCAGCCTATCTGAATTTCATGAAAGACTTCAAAGTTATTCGCTTTATGAATATGTCTGGTATTACACGTAATGATCTGCGCTACTGGCAATACCGGCCTGAGCTGGATGATGCTACCTGGGGGGGATCAGAGGGGCTGCGCGGTGTGCCGCTGGAAATTATGGTTAAGCTGGCAAATCAGCTCAACCTCAATCCCTGGTTTAATATGCCGCACTATGCCGGAGATGATTATATCCGGCGGGCAGCTGAGTATATTAAGCAGCACCTGAAGCCGGAGCTGAATGTTTATATTGAGTATACCAATGAAGCCTGGAACGCAGTATTTGTGCCGCAGGCTGAACACATGAAGCAGAAGGGCACGATTGCAAAATTAGATACCGACCGCCGCATTGCCGGGTTTAAATATTATTCCAAACACAGCGTGCATATTTTTAAGCTATGGGAAGAGGTGTTTGGTGGTACAGACCGTTTAGTACGGGTATTGGGAGGGATGACGACTGATCCGGCGATGAGTGAAACCATTCTGGCTTATCAGCAGGCTTATCAACATGTCGATGCGCTGGCGATTGCGCCTTACTTTTATATTGATGAGGATAAGCTGCAGACGATTACAAGTGTGGATGATGTCTTTAGCTTGCTGGCCGCAAAGGATAACCGTTATTCCATTGCTAATCTGCTGAAAGTGATTCGCCAACAAGCTGAAATAGCAGAGGCTTACGGGGTTGATTTGATTGCCTATGAAGGCGGGCAGCATTTGGTAGACCACAAGACACATAAAATGACCGAGGGTGCTACACCGCATTTGGTAGCAGCGAATCGCGACCCGCGTATGGCTGAGGAATACAAGCGGCTGTTAACGGGCTGGAAAGACGTTGGCGGAAAGTTGTTTGTGGCATTTTCAGCTCCACGCCCGCCAACCTGGCATGGTAGCTGGGGAATTAAGGAATACATTAACCAGCCGGATGATGAAACGCCTAAATACCGGGCATTGCTGGCGTTTATGGATGATCAGCCATGCTGGTGGCAGGGCTGTGAGAAGAATCAGATCCAGCGTTTGCCAAAACCTGAGCAAGTGCCGGAGGCATTAGTTAATGGTGAAAAGCCTGTAGCCGGAGAGCCGGTTTCGGTCGTAATCAAGCGGGATATCAGAGGCCCGCAACAAACTGAAGCTCATCGCCTGGGCAGCCTTATTAAAGGCACTCTGGGGTCTGCTAAGGATTTGTCTGCTATGTGGCAGGCCAGTTGGAATGAGCGGGCGTTTAATCTTACGGTGGAGGTAGGTGATGATCAGTTAAAGGAAGACTCTGATCAGGCCTGGGCAGATGATTCGGTTGAGGTATATATCGATGCAAATGCCAGCCGTCAGGATAAGTACGATGGCGAAGATGATTTTCAGCTGGTTTTCCGGATGAAGGATAAGGCCGTTGGTCTCGGTGGAAACTCACCAAAGCGTGACATCAGCGCTGTTCAATATGAAATGTCAGCAACTGATACCGGGTATCGTTTAGAGCTGAGTGTGCCCTGGGAATTATTAGGTGTTGAGCCTGTAGTGGGGCTGAAAATGGGTTTTGATGTACATGTAAATGATGATGATAACGGGCATTTACGGGATGCCAAAATGTCATGGAATGCAGCGGTAGATCAGGCATGGAAGAATCCCGGATTGTTTGGAGAGATAAAGCTGGGGAATTAAGTTGATTAATCCCCCGGCATTTGCGGGAAGTTGAGAACATGCCCGAGAAGAAGCTAAACCGCTTTAATGGACATATTCCGGTTGTACTTATGCTATCAATTCGTCAGGCACCAGCAGCTTGGAACCAACCAACCCGGCGGAAAAGCAGCCAGTCTAATGCCAGAACAATCAACAGGGTAATCCCAACAGTTGGGTAAAACACGCCCATTACTGCGACAATGGTGACGACACCCCAACCCAGTTGAACTGACTTCGGGTTAGTGGGGATACCCAGTGAGCCGGAAGGACGACGCTTCCACCAGGCAACAAAACCGGTGACTGAGAGAGCCAGAATTAGTAAAGCGGCAGTCAGATTCAAGACAATACTCATTGATCCCCATAAGGAACCAACGTGTAATCTCGCCATCATTGATCTGAACCAGGCCATTGCAGGGTACATGTCATAGGTTGCCCGCCGCAGCGTTTCACCAGTACGTGTATCCAGATGCAGTTCGACCTGATCCGGCACTGGAGTTGCTTCAACCGTTCGGATTAACAGGCTGAATTTTGGTGCAACTGGTGGTCTTCCTTCCAGGTCGCCTTTCAAACCAGATTTCCGTGCTCTGCTAATCAGTTCATCCATTGGCATGATTGGCCCTTCTTTGGATTGCGCGAATACCGGCTTGCCACCATAAGCAATGGCGGGAGAGAAATGTTT
Organism: Thiolinea sp.; assembly: GCA_049614265.1. Lineage (GTDB taxonomy): Bacteria > Pseudomonadota > Gammaproteobacteria > Thiotrichales > Thiotrichaceae > Thiolinea. The sequence continues at coordinate 3,694 of JBMZDK010000198.1, read as the reverse complement.
CATCGATAGCTGAAGTTTTAAATATGCATCTCCCCAAACCGGCGACCAAAACAGGCCGGAAAACAGTAGGGGTGTAACTATGATCACCGCTGCACCGCCAATTAACAGGTGTAGTGAACGCCACCATGGTCTGCCTTTACCTTTCGGGGCGCTAACCGTATCTTTCCATGTTCTTCTGCCACGGGGCCACCATAAATACAAACCAGTAGCGAACATGACTAAGGCCCATCCGGTCAGGGCCTCGTTCATATATCTCCCGACTGGGCCTGCGTTAAAGCTAATATGTAAACGTTCAATAAACTCCAGAGGCATATCCTCTTTGAGCTGTGCACCGAGTACCTTTGCAGTATAGGGGTTTACCCAAACCACTGAAATTTGATCCTCAGGGGAGGTGACTTCAAAAACCATTGCGCGTTCAGGTTGATCGGAAACAAAATATTTGGAAATTCTCCCTGATACGGTTTGTTGGGCGGCGGCTGCCAAATCTTCGTAGTTAAGCCGTTCTGCCCCTGGTGTGATCTGTAGTTTGTCAGCGTAGATTACTTCATTCAGGTCGTCATGAAACAGGTTAATAATGCCGGTGGTCGCCATAAAAACCATAAACGGTAATACTAGTAATGAGGCAAGAAAGTGCCATTTCCATACAATACGATAAAGGCCGGTATTTTTAGCCGCCGTCGTAGTGGTCGAGGTTTTTTTATTCATGATGTTGTGCTCCATGCGTTATTTAAAGTGTTAAATATCCTCAATATTTAGATGCTTTAATAATTTATTGGTATATGGAATCATCAAAATTAATCGTTGAATCTACAACTGAAAGCCATAAGGAAAAATCACCCTGAAGAAAGTTGGTTAAGGGTTTGGCGTGTGGAAACTTGAAGCAGAATGCTTAATTCTGATTACTCCTCGCAAATTGTTTTTTAGTATATGAAGGAAGAGAATGCTGCTATTTTTCAGGTATTTATTATTTATTAGTGCTTTTGTTGAGATATTTTTGAAAAATGAGATGAAAATCCCCCTCCCAACGCGGCACAGTTGCTGTACAAACGCATTGTGAGGAGGGGGGAGATGTCGCTTATTGCATCATTCCGGCAAAGGTTTCTCCAACCGAAATCAAGGTGGTGGCCAGGGTCGCTTTCTGTTCCTCATCCATGCTGGCAAGTAAGGCCTCAAGCATCTGAATCGCCTGCTCGCGGTTAGCCTGTACTAACTGTGGTTCCTGCTGTGAGATTAGATAATGGTCATTATCCAGCTGCATGTGTTTGGCGAAGCGCTGTGGGAAATCTGCTTGTTTATGCTGCCTGAGCAGGGTTTCCAATTGCGAATACCAGCGCGTATAAGCGGTAATACTGGCTTCGCCGAGGTCATGATAGTTGGGGGCGTACTCACGCACGATATCCAGCTGCGATTTGTGTAGCTCAACACCGAGGTAATCGGCGATGCCATCCACCATTTTTACCAGGTGGCGCTCACGAAGCTCGGGTGTTTGGGCGCGAATTTCAGTTTTTGCCTCACGCTGTTCAGCATGCAGCTGTTCGATTATCTGATTCAGCTGTGTCTGATTCAGCCCCTGCGCCAGTTTGCCGAGTTGGTAATTGACGGCACTGGCTTCATTAAAATGCGGATAGCCATTTAGCAGGTCGATGAACCGGCTAATATCCTGCCGGGGAATATAGTCACTTTGCTGTAACTGTTTGCCTAAGCCGGTGATTAACGTCGCGTAAGCGGGCAGGCGTTCTTTTCTGTGCCATTGTTGAATCTGTTGGCCAAAACCGTCGATCTGGTCGTGTTGTTCGTCGCTGAAATCCGCCATTTGTTTGATGTCTTTCGCATAGTCCTTACCCATGCCGTTATAGGAGCTGCGTAGCTGTTCCGGTGAATAGCTACAGGCACTCAGGCTGAGGGCTGCTAATAAGATGAAAAGGTATTTCATGTGGTCTTCCTGTTTTCGTTAAACACAGGACTATGCTAAGGCGGAAGAATGTAGCTTTCAGTTATCGCTTTGTTGAGGTTTTGTAACAGTCGGGTAAAAGGAGTCAGCAGCACTGCCAGTGAATAGTAAAACAGGCTCCACCCAGCTCAGAAGTACAGACTGATACTTCCCCACGGTGCATGTGGACGATCTGCTTTACAATCGCCAGGCCCAGTCCGTAACCGCCGGAATCCCGCCCACGGCTTTCATCAACACGGGTAAAGGGGTCAAATAAGCGCTCACGATATTGTTCCGGGATACCACAACCATCGTCATCAACCCGAAGCTCGTAATGTTCACCTGTCTTGCTGAAAGTTACGCGGATTTTTTGCCTGGCATAACGTTTGGCATTCTGCAGCAGGTTCTGTAAAGCCCTCGCCATTAGTTTGGCATCCATAACCGCGGCTTCATCATCAGGCAGGTGCAGGCAAATCACTTCAATAGTAATGGTATGGTCATTATCCAGACGCAGGTGTGTAATCTGTTCCCGTAACCATGGCTCCAGCAGTAGCGGCGTTTTTTCGGCAATAACATCCTGACGATCCATGCGTGCATAGCTCAGCAGTGCAGCCAGCATTTCATCGAGTTCATCAATGTCATCATTCATTTCGGCCAGATGGCGCCGCTGCGTGTCAGATTGTTCCGTTTTTTCCAGCATCGCCAGACTAAAGCGCAGGCGTGATACAGGGGTGCGCAGTTCATGTGAAACGGCATTGGTAAGAGTTTGGTGGGAAGTGATGAGTTGTTCAATTCGTCCTGCCATGGTGTTAAATGCCTGCAGGATGGTTTTGATAAAGGAATAACGTGAAACCGGGATTCGGGTAGTGAGCTGGCCCTGTCCAAAGCCTTCTGATGCGGACTTTAACTGGCGCAGTTCCTGCCACACCGGGCGTAACCATAACCAGATTGCCAACCCCAGCAGCGCGGCTAACAGCGATAAAATAATCAGATTGGCATTACGTAGCGCAAAAGGTACCTGAAGTTTGCCCACTTCAAGGTAGGCGTTGCTATCTTTCAGGCGGTAATAAATATACTCGGCCTCCGTCGGATGCTCAGAGAGCATAACCATTTCGCCCGCATTGAGCATTGTTCGTTGCCGTTGGTCTAAACGTGGATGGTTATCAATGGCCTGCTGGTCGATCAGCCTGATCGGGATGCCAAATTGTGAATCAATATGCTGCACAACCTGCGGCCATTCTGAACGCGGTGATTTCGATAGTTTTTGTTCTAATAATGCTAATGGCCCGGTGAGGAAATCCTGGTACTGATCTTCCAGCGAGGGGTCCAGCTGCATGTGCCAGGCATATCCGTCCAGGCCCGCACGATAATTAATGTATTCAACGCCTTGTTCGGTGTGACTAACAAAATGGCCTTGTTGCAATCGTTTTTTGGTGCGTGGTGATACATCTAGCTTGGCTATAGGCACCAACTCGAGGTCGTAACGGAACATGGCTTTAATTTCGCGTAGACGCTGTTGACGTTGTGAGGCGTTAAGACCCGCTATGTCTTCGTCCAGCTGCACAATAATCCCGCCCAGCTGCTGCTCACGTAAGTCCGCCAGTGTATCCTGCAACAGAAAATGAGCTACCGGATTTGCTCCCATCAGGTAGCTAATGATGACAATGGTGATGACCGCGAACAGAGAGAGGAATAAACGAATCATGGTTCTGTTGAAGTCGCAGACTTCAATGCTTGGGGGAGTAGTTGTTCTTTGTCTGCTGT
>JBMZDK010000197.1:0-7989 GCA_049614265.1 Thiolinea sp. | reverse complement strand
GATTTGCAGCCGGATAAGGCAAGAATCGGAATGCAATCGTTTCACATCTAACATACCATGCGTTTTTTGCAGCAACACCGGGTTTTGTGATGACAACCAATATTAATACCTCAATGGGACTGCGCGAGTGGGGCATGTTGATATTGCTGTCATTGTTATGGGGTGGGTCTTTCTTTTTTGTCGGTGTTGCTGTTGATGAATTGCCGCCTCTGACAATTGTCTGGTTCCGCGTAGCCTTAGGTGCGTTGACGCTGTGGATTGTGGTGGGTTTTTTACGTTTGCCTATACCCCGGAATGGAAAAGTCTGGCTGAGTATTCTGCTGATGGGGTGCCTTAATAACGTGATTCCATTCAGTCTGATTGTCTGGGGACAGACGCATATTGCCTCTGGTCTGGCTTCGGTTTTTAATGGTACGACGCCGTTATTTACTGTGTTGGTGGCTGCTGTGTTTTTGGCTGATGAGCGTATTAGTGGCACCAAAGTGGTGGGGGTTGCGCTTGGTTTTATTGGTGTACTGGTGATGATGGGGCCGGAGGTGTTATCTGGCCTGGGTGCGAATGTATTAGGGCAGCTCGCCATTCTGGGTGCTGCGATTTCCTATGCTTTTGCTGCGGTGTTCGGGCGGCGGTTTAAGGGCATGGATCTGAACCCGATTGTGCTGGCGGCAGGGCAAGTCACTATGTCTACGCTGGTATTGTTACCCTTGATGTGGTTTGTAGATCAGCCACTGACACTTTCTATGCCGGGCATGCCGGTGATTTTGTCCGTCTTGGCTTTAGCGGTGTTTTCGACCGGACTGGCTTACATCCTGTTTTTCCGACTGCTGGCCAGCGCGGGAGCAACTAACCTGTCACTGGTTACCTTTTTAATTCCGGTCTCGGCAATTTTGCTTGGGGTGTTTGTTTTGGGGGAACAGCTGGAATTTAAGCATTATCTGGGGATGGGGTTTATTGCGCTGGGTTTGATTGCCATTGATGGCAGATGGAAGCAATGGAATGGCGCACAAAAAGCCTAATCTCCCACAAAAAATCTGCGCTCAATGCAAACGCCCCTTCACCTGGCGTAAGAAATGGCAAAACTGCTGGGATGAGGTACGTTATTGCTCCGAACGTTGCCGCCGTCACCGTCAATCGCCAGAGAACTGATTGCTTCACGGCCAGCCTGAACAGTCCCCGGAGTAACTGCTATGCGCAGATTGTGCCTGATTCTTGGCGATCAGCTGAATCGTGATTCTGCTTTATTTAAAGACTTTGACCCGCAGCAGGACAGGCTATGGATGGCTGAGGTGCATGAAGAATCTACTCATGTTTGGTCGCATAAGCAGCGTATTGCGCTATTTTTGTCGGCAATGCGCCATTTTGCTGCTGACTTAAAGGCAGAAGGTTGGCCACTCGATTATTTTAGATTGGGTGCACATCACTTTAAAACGCTGCGCCAGGCGTTAGCAGCGACACTGCGGAGTGAACAGCCACAGGAAGTCAGGCTGGTGCGCCCCGGTGATTATCGGGTATTAGGTGAAATTGTCGCAGTATGCCGTGAGCATAATATTCCACTGCGCCAGTTAACAGACAAACATTTTCTCTCGACACCCGGAGAGTTTAAAGATTGGGTCGGTGCTAAACAGCCACGCATGGAGTTTTGGTATCGGGAGTTGCGTAAGCGCTATCAGGTGCTGATGGAAGAAGGTAAGCCGCTGGGAGGCAAGTGGAATTATGATCACGATAATCGTGGCACCTTCAGCAGGAATGGCCCTGAGAATTTACCGGTACCGCCCGTATTTACGGCTGATGAAATTACGTTGACCGTGCTGGAAATTGTACAGGAATATTTCCCTGATCATTCCGGTGAGTTGACGATATTGCACTGGCCGGTAACAGCGCAACAGGCGGAAACTGTATTGCAGCGCTTCCTCGATCAGGTTTTGCCGCAGTTTGGGGAATTTCAGGATGCGATGTGGACGGGGCAGCCTTTCCTCTTTCATTCGCTGATTTCCAGCGCACTGAACCTTAAATTGCTGGATCCACTGACGGTGATTCAACAGGCTGAGCAGCGTTATCATGCTGGTGAAGCCCTTCTGGCGTCAGTAGAAGGGTTTATCCGCCAGATTCTCGGTTGGCGCGAATACGTGCGTGGTTTGTATTGGCTGCACATGCCGGATTGGTATGAAATGAATGCGCTGGAAGCGGAAAAGGATTTACCGGAATTCTATTGGACGGGTGATACCGAAATGACCTGTCTGCGCGAGAGTATCAGTCAGACTCTGGAGTATGGATATGCTCATCACATCCAGCGCCTGATGGTGACCGGGCTGTTTGCACAGCTATATGGCGTTAATCCACAACAGGTACACGAATGGTATCTGGCGGTGTATGTCGATGCGGTTGAGTGGGTGGAATTACCGAATACACTGGGCATGAGCCAGTATGCTGATGGCGGCATTATGGCTTCGAAACCGTATATTGCCAGCGGTAATTATATCAATAAGATGAGTAATTACTGTAAGCACTGCCGGTTTAAACCAGCTAAAGCCACCGGAGATGATGCCTGTCCGTTTACGACGCTGTTTTGGGATTTTCTCGATCGGCATGAAGAACGTTTTGACGGACATCCGAGAATGGGCTTTATGCTGAAGAATTTGCAGCGTAAACCGGATGAGGAACGAATGGCGATTCGGGAACAGGCGGGCACTATATAGTTAAAAATATGCATTAAAAAGCCCGGGCTGCTGCCAGCCAGGGCTTTTTGTTCTGTCTTTCAGGCAAACGATGTGCGGAGACAGGGTAAATGTTAAATGTATGGTGAGTTGCAGTGTTTACTCGGACGGAAAAAGCCTGCTCCGGTTATTGATCAGGATATCAGCAACGTCATCGACCATATCATCATCTGCGGCTTTGCTGGAGATAACGACTGAGTCCATGCAAATGGTTTCCACTTCCTGGTCATTGAGAAAGCCTTTTTTGACTTCCGGTTCTTCAAAGCGGTAAATCGGGCGGCCCAGTACGGCATGTTTGTCATTTAAGTCCCAGTCATTCACATCAATCAGTTCCAACTGGTCATTGTTTAAAACGGTTTTCAGGTAACGTTGATCAAGTTTTGCCGGATTACTGACCCATAGAAAGGCGTTGATATCACCATCGGGCTGGCTCGCTAACTGACTCAGAACCTGCATACCGCCTTTGTAGAAGGTTTGCGAGTTTGCATAATCATTGTTTAATTCGCGCATGTAACCCCAGGTGACAGCAGCACCGGAACCTCGTTTCTGTACCGCAATTTTACCCTTCTTGGTTTGCAGATCGCCTTCATCGCCGATTGGCCCGTCTTTATTCACTGCGATGTAAACGCATTCAGGAAAAAGGTTGCCGAGGACAGTAAAATCTTTGGCTTTTTCCGGGTTTCGTGCCATCCACCACGCCACTGCGTCAAGTTGAGCAAAGCCAAGTGCTGCTTCTCCGTTTGCTACTCTCTCAATGTTTTCGACTGAGCCTTTACTCTTGACAGCTTTGGTCTGGTAGTCATACTCGGTGAGGATTTCCGCTAATGTTTCGCCGGTCTCATGATAAGACCCGCCACGACCTCCGGTACTGATAATCACTTCACTGGCAATAACCTGAGACGAAGCCAGCGTTAAGGCCAGGGCTATAAGCATCGTTTTCATAGATAGATCCTTTTTAAATTATTGGTTACAGAGTTCATAGCCTTTCACTCTCCGGTGTTGTGAATAATGCATGTTTTGATAACGTGAGTTCGGAGTGAGTAAAAAAAGCCTCTTCATAAATATAAAGGTAAGGGCAACAACACGCTTTTTCTACCCCGGAACGATAGCTTATTTGTGGAATAGCTTTCGAAGTCTATGGCGTGAGGAGGTTAATTCAGGGCGCAAACCTTATCCCCAGAAAATCAAACAGCTCTCCTGAGTCTTCCGGTTGCAATTTGGACATCACCCGAATGAGCTGGCTTGCTGTATATTCCGGCGTCTGCAAATCTTCTGGTTTAACATTGCGCTGAAACGGCTTGGATAACCCAGTCGCTGTTGTTCCCGGCTGCAATCCGGTAATAATGACCGGGCGTTTCTGTCGCGCCAGCTCCAGCGAGAAATTCTTAATCAACATATTCAGCGCTGCCTTGCTTGCCCGGTAGCTGTGCCAGCCACCCAGCCGGTTATCACTGATGCTGCCAACCCGTGCTGAGAGCACGCCAATGTTCAGTGGCTGAGATTTTGGAATATGCTGCAATAGTGCCTTTACCAGTAAAGCCGGGCCAATGGCATTCAGTGCATACGACTGTAGTAAATGTTCAGCATCCAGACTGCGAAACGTTTTTTCCGGCATTTGATTATCATTATGCAGCCAGCCGGTGGCAATAAACACCCAGTCCGGTAGCTGGTCGGTGGCTATCTGCTGAGTCGCCTGTTGCAGGCTTTGTTCATCGGTCAGATCAAACGCCAACTCCAGAATACTGTTCGCCAGCGCGGGGAGGGCTTCCGGTTTCCGTGCCATGCGGATGATTTCGATATCAGGATAATACTCAGTCAGCTGCTGACAAAAAGCCTGCCCAATGCCACCGGAGGCACCGGCAATTAGCGCTCTTGTGGGTGCAGCGGAAGCAGCACGTTCTAAAACCGAGGGGGCGGTATCATTGGGTTGACTGAGTTTATTCATGAGAGTCTTTGTTTTCCGGTCATGGGTAACCGGTAATAAGCAAACAGCCGGTAACCATATTCCATAATAGTCATTAAAAACGGCACTTTTTCTACCAAAACGGCCAGCCGCCGGTAATAAGGCAGGCGTTTCCAGACCAGTAGAAAACCACGCACACCGGTCTGCATATTTTGGTCAGTACCGATGACATGAATACGGGCCATGGCCTGTTTGTAGGTGATACCTGCTGCTGCCAGTTTGCTCTTCTCGTTGTTAATGTCTACAAATTCAATCTGCTCGTCTTTATCCAGCTTTTTCATTGCATTGATTTCAATATTGCAAATAGGACATTCGCCATCATGAAAACAGACCACTTTATTGTTGGGTACAGTCATTAGAATAATTCCATTTGTTGTGTGTTCGCAGTAGGGGAAGGTCGTTTTTTCCCGCGTTGTTTTCTGCGACTGCCGTGCTTTTCGTTGAGGGCTTTGGCCTGCGCCTGAAAATCCGGGTGGTGTTTACGCAGTTCGCTGAAACGTGCGCGGGCATGGCGTACAGCCTGCATATGATCCACGATGGGTTCAGGGTAGTGCGTGCCAATAATGCAGCCGATTTCCTGCTGCAATGACCAAGGCATGCCCCATGGTTCATGGATGAACTCCGTCGGCACCCGCGCTAATTCCGGCAGCCAGCGTCGGATAAAAATCCCCTGTGCGTCCTGATCCTGCGATTGTTTAACCGGGTTATACATGCGTAGCGCGTTAATTCCGCTGGTGCCGGATTGCATTTGTATCTGGCAATAGTGAATCCCGGGCTCGTAATCAGTGAAACACTGTGCCAGATGCCAGGCCGGTTTTTGCCAATGTAACCAGAGCTGATACGCTGCAAACGATACCAACATGGCGCGCATACGAAAATTAATCCAGCCGGTTTGGCGCAACGAACGCATACAGGCATCAATAAACGGAAAACCGGTCATCCCGCTTTTCCAGGCCTCAAAATAGGCGTCATTAAATTCTGTTTCGCGCATGCCCTGAAATGCCGGAATCATGTGTTCGGTTTCAAAGCGGATGTCAGTTTCCAACTTCTGGATAAAATGACAGTGCCAGTGCAGGCGTGCGTCGAATGAACGCAGAGAGCGTTTCCATTGCGTGTCCAGCCCGGCATATTCCAGCACATTGCGCATTTTCTGGGTGACTTCGCGCACCGATACTGTGCCATAAGCCAGATGGGGACTAAGGCGGGAACAGCTTTGCGTCGCACTCAGTGGTGATGACATTTCGTAGCTGTAATTGTGTCCGCGTTCACGCAAAAAACTCCCTAACAAGCTCAGTGCTTCGCGTCGCCCACCGGTTTGTAGCTGGGTGGCTTCACTGGCTTCTAATGCCGTACCCAGCTGATCAGGCAGGCGTTGCTGTGGAGGTAAAATACTCAGTTTTGCCAGACGGGTCGGCGCGAGTACACGCTCCTGTTGCATAAAGTGTTCCCAGTGTCCGGCCCAGCCATCACGATCCTGCAGTCGGCGGACCACGCCACCGAGCTGGAATTCCTGCCATTCGATACTGTGTTGCTGACACCAGCAACCGACCTGTTTGTCACGTTCAAATGTCCACTGATTCCCGCTTTCCTGGTGGCTATACAAACCGGCGATGGTGTAATGCTGTTTGAGAGTACTGAGCACCTCTGTCATTGTGCCCTGCATCTTAACTAAGCCCTGTCCCAGTCGTACCAGTGCGGTATTTAATTCATTTAATGACTGCCGCATAAACTGCCATTGGCGTGCTGATGTATCCGGTAATGTCCAGTATTCAGGCTCGACCACATACAGCGGCAATACTGTGCCACGGCTGGCTGCCACCTTTAGCGGTGCGTGGTCATGTACCCGCAGATCACGTTTGAACCAGACGATATGGACGCTGGGTTTCATACGAAAATACTGTGATTGGAATCAGTCATATGTACCATCATACAAGAGCCTTAACGGGCTGAAAAAAGGCAGGAGACACGGTAGGTTTATCAGTGGTTTTTAGCATTTGGCATTATTTCAGTTTATTGCGTTGTGATTGAGGCCAGCCAGCGGTTAAATGTTTGCAAGGGTGGATAATCACTGCGCACTTTCGGCCACACCAGATAGTAAGCACCGATATCGGCGCTGGAAAAGGAGTCCTGAAATACATTTACCAGACTGCCACTTTCCAGTTCGCGCCCAATCAAAAACCGTGGCAGTAGCGCCAGTCCTAAGCCTTGTACCGCCATCTGGCTCAGCGTGGCGAATTGATCAATCATCATACCACTCAGTGGTGGGTGTTCTACCCGATAGTGTTGCATCCAGATATCCCAGGCATGTGGCCGTGATTTAAGATGTAACAATGGCAAGGCAAGCACATCCTCAGGTGTATTGCACGGGTGTTCTTTCAATAACCCGGGGGCTGCGACAACCGTCAATGCTTCATCAAACAGCTTGAGATAATCCACACCTTCCCAGTTGGTATGCCCGAAATGCACGGCGGCATCCAGTGGCTCATGAGCAAAATCGAACGGTTCCAGTTTCGTCGTCAGGTTGAGCGTAATCCCCGGGTGCTGAGCCAGAAACTCCGGGAGCAGGGGAGCCAGCCAGCGTGTTCCCATTGTTGGTAATATCGCCAGTCGGAGTGTGCCTCCCGCCGGATTAGCACGCAGCGTCAGCGATGCGGTGGCAATAATATCCAGCGCCCGGCGAATGTCAGGCGCATAACTGTTTCCAGCGGTCGTTAATTCCATTCTGCGATTGACGCGATGGAATAGTTGAATCGTCAGTTGATTCTCCAGTTTCTGGATCAGGCGGCTAACTGCACCTTGTGTCAATGACAGTTCCCTGGCCGCTGCAGAAACACTGCCATTGCGTGCCACTGATTCAAAGGCTTTGAGCTGACTGGTTGACGGCAGAAGGTTTTGACTGGTTTTCATTAGCTCAATATATGCCTTTTAGGCATGGATATATACTGAAAAGTCGTTGTTTATCTCATTATAATTTTCATAGAATCCTCCGTTGATAACACCGAAACATATGATACGAGACTGGCAGCTTTGATGGCAGTCGATTAACGAAGCACAACATTAAAATGAGGAGAAAACAAAATGGCTGCATGCCCTGTCTGTGATGCTGAAGTAGAAATCGCCGCTGATACCGTTGTCGGTGAACTGATGAGCTGTGATGATTGCGGTTGTGAGTTGGAAGTGAAGTCGCTTGATCCGGCCGTGCTGGAAGAAGCACCGGAAGCTGGTGAAGACTGGGGTCAATAAGGTGTCCGCCGCCAAGCCACGGGTTGGACTGCTGCACTCACTGATTCGCAAAGATGAAAAAATGCTGCT
>JBMZDK010000196.1:0-7991 GCA_049614265.1 Thiolinea sp. | reverse complement strand
GGGGTGAAAATAAGTTCCGGTTATCTGTTTCTCCGGGTAAGCTTGTTACCTTATAACTATATATATTCCGTAAAATACCAAAATAAACGGAATTATATGTCCAATAAACAACTCAGTTCGGGAGGCCGCCTCGCTGAACACCTAAGGGTTTCCGGCTGGTTATTCCTGTTTTTCTGTTTCAGTATGACTGCCTGTACCTCCGCAAAAATACAGACACAACAACCCGGTTATACATTAAAGCCTACAAATAAGACTGTGCTGGCCCGGCACTATCGACAACAAATCAAGGCACATCCGGGAAAATCCGGTTTTGCACTGCTGGGGAGTGGGCTGGATGCCTTTGCTGCTCGCACGACACTGTTTCAACTGGCTGAAAAAAGCATTGATGTGCAGTATTACATTGTGCGTGATGACCTGACCGGGCACCTGTTTTTCCAGGCATTAAAAGCCGCTGCTGACCGTGGTGTGCGGGTGCGGGTATTGTTGGATGATTTATCTCAATATAAACAAACAGCAACCTTAGCTGTGTTGGCAAAACACCCCAACATCCGGATTCGCCTGTTTAACCCCTTAAAACGCAATACCCCGCGTCTATTACAATTCTTATTTCGTTTTGAACGCTTTAACCGGCGTATGCATAATAAATCCGTAATTATCGACAATCAGGCTACCATTCTGGGTAGCCGGAATATTGGCAATGAATATGCTGAAATCGCTTCAGGATCAATCTACAGCGGTATGGAAGTATTGGCAGTCGGGCCACTGGTGAAACATGTCTCCGCCGCTTTTGATCAGTATTGGAATTATCAGCGGTCGGTTGGTGTTCAGCACTTAGCAAAACCCGGTAAATTTGATTTTCAGCGCACCAGGGAAAAATTGAACCACAATACACTGACAAAACGCTTCGCCACTATCTTAAAAACTTCCCCGCTCATTCAGCAGCTTAAAACGGGCACCTTGCCTTTACACTGGGCTAATGCTGCGCTGATTGCCGACCCACCAGATAAAATTGAAAAGCCTGCGCGACCCAATGGAGAGTTTCTAAAAAACACCGACTTAAAACCCTATTTCAATAACACACGTCAGAAACTGTTATTCATTACACCTTATCTGGTTCCCGGGCAGGAAGGACTGCAGTTTTTCCGCCAGTTGCGTGAGCGAGGCATTGAGGTCAGCATCCTGACCAATAGCTATACGGCAACTGATGTCAGGCTGGTGAATTCGCATTATAAAAATTACCGTAAACCTCTGTTAGAAATGGGCGTCAAATTATTCGAATTTAAGTCTGTCCGGGCCAGTGTCAGCTTATTACAGCGTACCCGCAATATCATTGCGCTTGCAGATCGTGGCGGTAAAGCCGGTTTACATGCAAAAATTATTAACTTTGATCAGTCGCATTTATACATTGGCTCAATGAATATTGATCCTCGCTCTATTTACGCGAATACCGAACTGGGAGTTATGATTTCCTCGCCGGATATGAGTACACAGGTTCTGAAATGGTTTGATCAAAATCTGGATCAACTGGCTTATCACCTGTCGTTACATAACGGGCAGGTGATCTGGCGGGATTTCAGTAAACAGGGGCGTGGCAGGACTTATCACAAAGAACCGGATACTAATCCACTGGACAGGATCTTCATGCACCTAATGGGATTATTGCCGGTTGAACAGCACTTATAAGTCCGCTAATACCAGCTGGGGTGTAAAAGCTTTTACCAACGACTAACAAAACGCTTCTTGGAAATAATGCGCCGGATCATTAGCATAGACCTGTATTAAAGATGCTTGTCTGCTAATACGCCTAATCAATAACGTGTCCGGAGTTCACCATGTCACAGCCTTTCGCCGCTTTCGGTAAACCTATGGAACCTGTTTCCGGCCCATCCGTCTGGGAGCGTGCTGACATTATGGCTGATGACAGCTGGCATTATCAGCTCAGCAAACAAACCATTGCTGAAATCGAGGCCAACCTCTCCCGAATTGATGCCAATACTGTTGTCCTGAAAGAGATGAATCCGGAGACCTTTCCTCTGCCGGGATTTGCGGAACAAAGCCGGGAAATTGCCAGGCAGCTGGGTTATGGACGCGGCATTGCAAAACTGGCCGGGTTGAATATTAGCAATTACAGTCCGGAGGAAGCTAAATTAATCTACAGTGGCGTCTGTAATCATATTGGTGTTACTGTGTCGCAAAGTCATTTAGGTGATTACATTGGTGAGGTCATGGATTTCCGAAATGCCAATGATGACCGGCGTTACCATAACGGCGGTGAATTTATTATGCACCGTGATCCGACAACTGATGTCACAGGGTTACTGTCAATTCGCAAGAGCATGGAAGGTGGTTATAGTCGCCTGATGAGTGCAGGCACAATGCACAACGCCTTGCTGGCAGATTATCCTGAGCTAATGCAGGCTATTTATACCGGCTTCTATTACCGGCGCACCACACCTGACCGTGGTAAAACCGATCTTTACACACCTTACCGCATCCCGGTATTCGACTTTTCGGACAGTGGCGAATTTATGTCGCACTATATCCCCGGCTTCAGTGAATTCTATCAACAGCGTGATGAGTTGCCTGAGGAGCATATAGAAGTGCGGGCACAAAATGCGATCAAAGACGTATTGTGGAATCGGCCGCAATTATACCTGGAAAATATGATGGAACCCGGTGACATGCAGTTCTGCAGCAACCGGATTACCTTACACGCGCGCACTGACTATACAGACTGGCCTGAGATTGAACGCGCGCGCCTGTTGCTCAGGGTCTGGCTTCAGCTGCCTGAACTCAGTCTGGTGCCGACACACATGGAAATGTTTGAAAACCGTGACCGTTATAATGGCGGTATTGCGAAACTGGAAAGCTGAGCTTTTAATCCGCTGGCGGCGGAGCAAACTCAGCGAGAATTTCTGCTTCAGTCATATCATGGGTTTTTTCAGCAAAGCTGTAATACCCCGGTTTGTTATCAATGAACACCTGATGATCCAACACAAAAACAGAATCATCATCAAACAGCCCCGCAGCCATCATGTGTGTTCCATTACCCTTAAAACGGTAAAATAAGTGGCTGCCACACTGTTTGCAAAATCCGCGTTCAGCCCACTCTGATGATGGATAAACCGCAATATTATCCGTATCACTGAAATTCACATCCGCACCACAATCAACAGCCAGCAATGGCCCGCCACCCCACTTGCGGCACATCCCGCAGTGGCAGGCACCAATATGAGTTTTAACGTCACTGGCCGTGAATTCAACGGCTCCGCACAAACAGCTACCGCTGCCATTTACTGTATCATTCATTCTTCTCTCCCTGACCATCTGGAATACCGCCGGGAAAATACCGCAAAAGATGCAGACAAAAGTCCCGAGTTAAGCTTAAATACCCATTTACACTCAGGCTGGCAAATAAGACAAGCTTAGGCAGTAACACTGAAAACCATTTAACTTTACCGCTATGTATAACTTAATCAAACACTATTTACCATGCAGCATTGACTGCAAACCCGGTGCAGATTTCCCCCCAATAATAGCGACGGTCACCCTGCCGAGCCTGAGCAGCCGTATCAATGCCGGTTTAAGCGGCGCAGAATGTAACGGATAAATCTTTGGACTTATTCAAGAGAGGCAACTAAACACTAATGAATGCTTTGGAGTGGCGGGTAGCCGTATCCTTATCCGCAGTCTACGCTGTCCGCATGCTGGGCTTGTTTATGATCCTGCCGGTATTTTCACTGTATGCCAGTGAATTTGCCGGAACAACTGAGTTTCTGACAGGGCTGGCTATTGGTATTTATGGCCTGACTCAGGCTATATTTCAGATTCCTCTGGGGTTAGCCTCAGATCGCATCGGGCGCAAACCGGTCATTATCACCGGTTTACTGATCTTTGCGGCCGGTAGCGCAGTAGCAGCTCTCGCGGATTCAATCTGGCTGATTATTCTGGGGCGAACCTTACAGGGCATGGGAGCCATTGCCGCTGCGACTATGGCGCTGGCAGCTGATTTAACACGGGACGAATACCGGGCACGCATCATGGCCTTTATTGGCATGAGTATCGGCCTGTCATTTATGGTCGCAATGATTATCGGGCCATTATTAAATGCCCGGGTAGGTTTATCCGGTATTTTCTGGGTAACGATGGGGCTTGCACTGGGGGGTATTGCCTTAATCGCCTTTGCCGTACCACAACCCGTACAAATCCGCTCACACCGTGATGCCGGTATTTTGAAAGGTTATATCGGTAAAGCACTCAACAATGCGTCGTTATTGCGCATGGATGCCGGGGTGTTTATTTTACATCTGATTATGACTGCAAACTTTCTGGTCGTTCCGCGTTTGTTTGCTGAGCAGCTGGGATTGGCCACCGTCGATCACTGGAAAATTTATCTGCCGGTATTTCTCCTGTCATTTGTGCTTGCTGTACCGATGATTATTTTGGCGGAGAAGCATCGGCAGGTGAAACGCATGTTGCTGATTGCCATCATTATGCTGATTGCAGCTGAGTTGCTACTCGCCTTTGCTTTTTCCAGCACCATTCCGCTTATTGCAGCCTTTCTGATCTTTTTTATTGGCTTTAATTTCCTGGAAGCTGTGCAACCCTCGTTAGTAGCCAAGTATGCTGCAGTTGATACCAAAGGTACGGCAATGGGTATTTTCAGTAGCTCACAATTCTTTGGTATTTTCATTGGCGGTAGTTTAGGTGGCCTGATTGATCAGCAGTTTGGTATCAGTGGGGTATTTATTTTCAGTGCGGTCATGGCAGCAGTCTGGCTGTTCATTAGCTTCAGCCTGCCTCAGCCCCAGTTTTTTGCCAGCCGGATTGTTAAGCTGAATACAACAACTGAACACGCAAATGATGGTGATACACGCCAACAGACAGATTGGCAGGAAATCCACCGTCAATTGCTTGCGATACCGGGAGTGCGTGAAGTTTCCATTGTGGCTCAGGAACAACTGGCTTACATCAAGGTGGATAAAAATGAACTGGATGATAAGGCGCTCCGTGCATTTTCTGCTACACCTGCGTAAAATCCCGAAGACATCATAGAAAGCTCAAGGAACAAACATGGCACGAGGAATTAATAAGGTCATTCTGGTCGGCACACTGGGTCGCGACCCGGAAACCAAATACATGCCGAGCGGTGGCGCAGTGACCAATATCAGCCTGGCTACCAGTGAACAATGGAAAGATAAAAATACCGGTGAGCGACAGGAGCGTACTGAATGGCACCGCGTGGTGTTTTTTAACCGTCTCGCAGAAATAGCCGGACAATACCTGCGCAAAGGCCAGCAAACCTACATTGAAGGTAGTTTGCGTACCCGGAAATGGCAGGGGCAGGACGGACAGGATCGATATACCACTGAAATTGTTGCCTCTGAAATGCAGATGCTGGGAGGGCCACGTGATGGTGGATCTTCTAACTTTGGTGGTGACCAGCAGGGCGGAAGCTATGGTGGTGGTCAGCAAAGCGGCGGTTATGGCGGTGGCTCACCGGCACCAGCTCAACCGCAGCAGGCTCCGGCCCAACAGGCAGATCGCGGCTTCGAAGATTTTGATGACGATATTCCGTTTTAGGCATAAAACTCACACCGATTACTCCTGCCCCGGCTTCAGCCGGGGTTTTTTAGCACCGGCACTACCCCTGAAAGACTAAAGACAGACATGGATTTTCAAGCTTATATACGCAAGATCACCGAAGGCGAACAGCTGAGCCATCATGAAATGACTGACGCAATGCGCACCATTATGACTGGCGGAGCCACACCGGCTCAGGTCGGAGGTTTCCTGGTCGGTATGCGCATGCGTGGTGAAACTGTTGATGAACTTAGTGCTGCGGCGTCGGTAATGCGTGAGCTGGCGACAAGAGTTGAAGCTGACCAGGAATACCTTGTTGATACCTGTGGTACCGGGGGTGACTCATCCGGCACGTTTAATATTTCTACTGCCAGTGCTTTTGTTTGCGCCGCAGCAGGTGCGCGGGTGGCAAAACACGGGAATCGTTCGGTATCCAGTAAATCCGGCAGTGCTGATGTATTAGAGGCTGCTGGTGTCAATCTGGATATTGGCCCGGAAAAAGTGGCGGAGTGTATCGACAAGCTCGGGGTTGGCTTCCTGTTTGCACAGAAACATCACAGCGCGATGCGACATGCTATTGGCCCACGTAAAGAGCTGGGTGTAAGGACGCTGTTCAACCTGCTTGGCCCACTCACCAATCCGGCCGGTGCTCCAAATCAGGTCATGGGTGTCTTTAGTGCTGACTGGTTAAATCCACTGGCGCATGTACTCCAGAAACTGGGCAGTCGCCACGTCATGGTGGTGAACGCTGAAGACGGCCTGGATGAAATCAGTATTGCCGCACCAACCTACGTCTCTGAATACAAAGATGGTGAAGTACGGGATTACATCATTAAACCGGAAGACTTTGGCTTGCAAACCGCCTCACTGGAAAGCTTGCGTGTAGATACTGCTGAAGCATCTCTGCAATTGATTCGACAGGTTTTGAGTGAGCAAAGCAGCCCGGCACAAGATATTGTTGCACTGAATGCCGGTGCAGCCATTTATGTTTCCGGTCTTGCGGGCACCCATCAGGAAGGCGTGCAAATGGCCCAAAAAGTAATGGTCGATGGCAGTGCATTGCAACGCATGGAGCAACTCGCCGCAATGACTCAGCAGGGGTGAGCTGAAAATTATGAGCAAAACGGATATTCTGGAGAAAATCCTCACAACCAAACGTGAAGAGATTGCTGAACGTTCACAGCACACCTCGCTGGAAGCACTGAAAATCCGCGCAGCCACGGCGTCAGAGCCACGGGGATTTCTCGCTGCTATGCAAAATAAAATTGCGCAGGGCCAGGCTGCCGTCATTGCTGAAATCAAGAAGGCTTCACCCAGCAAAGGTATTATTCGGCCAAATTTTGACCCACCGGCAATTGCAGATAGCTATGAACAGGGTGGAGCAGCCTGTTTATCGATTCTTACTGATGCCCAATACTTCCAGGGCCATGAAGATTATCTACAGGCAGCACGTGCAGCCTGTTCATTACCCGTCATTCGCAAGGATTTCATTATTGATCCTTATCAGGTATACGAGGCACGGGCGATTGATGCTGACTGTATTCTGTTAATTGTGGCGGCATTGAATGATGAGCAGTTAAATGGCTTATACCGGTTAGCAACTGAGCTGGGCATGGATGTGTTGATTGAGGCCCATGATCAGGCAGAGCTGGAACGGGCACTGGCATTAAACGCACCATTGATTGGCATTAATAACCGTAATCTGCGTACTTTCGATACTTCACTATCTACCAGCATTGATTTACTGCCTATGGTACCTGATTCCACTTTGCTGGTTACGGAAAGTGGTATTCATACCCGTGAGGACGTTGCCCTGATGCGAGAGAATAATATCCATGCATTTCTGGTCGGTGAAGCATTTATGCGTGCCGATGACCCTGGCAGTGAACTCCATAACTTGTTCTATAGCTAGACAAAAGCCAGCCCAATTAAATACCAGGAACACTGATCCACATGATGCTGACACACCCGCAATTTGACCCCGTCGCCATTTCGCTTGGGCCACTGAAAGTTCACTGGTATGGCCTGATGTATGTAATTGGCTTTCTGGCCTTCCTCTATCTTGGAAAACGCCGTGCCAGTAAACCGGGTAGTCTGTTTAAACCGGAACAAGTGGATGACATGATGTTCTGGGGCGCATTGGGTGTGGTACTCGGTGGCCGGATCGGCTACATGTTTTTCTACAACTTCCGTGAATTTCTGGGCGATCCCGTGTCATTTTTCCAGGTCTGGGATGGTGGCATGAGTTTCCACGGCGGCCTCATTGGCGTTACTCTGGTAATGATTATTCTGGCCAGAAAATGGAAAGTTGGCTTTTTCCAACTCTCTGATTTTGTCGCGCCGCTGATTCCGATTGGCCTGGGTGCGGGACGCATTGGTAACTTTATCAATGGCGAACTATGGGGGCG
>JBMZDK010000195.1:0-7994 GCA_049614265.1 Thiolinea sp. | reverse complement strand
AATATGGCTAAAAAGTCCAGCAAACCTGCTTTACCTAAAGACCAGCAACATACAGCTGATGCCCTGGAAAACTTTGTGGCCTACCTTTCAAACCCCTGGCGTATGATGTGGGTGAATTTTGTAGCCGGTGTCTTCCGTGGTCTGGGTGCTGTCATTGGTGCATCAGTGGTCATTGCCATCATGATTTGGTTGCTTAGTTTGTTTGTTAATATTCCATTGATTGGAAAATACGCTGATCGCTTTGGCCAGGAGATCCAAAACTATATTGACGAAACCAATTATAACGCTGAATTTGACCGCCTCGGTGACAGTCTGGAGCGTATCGAAGAAGCATTGGAAAACCCTGATTCCACAAAATAAAAATCAGGGCAATGAGAGCAGAATTACGTCGGGGTATAGCCTGCCTTTTTACGGCTTGTTAGCCAGATTAATCCTAATGCCGCTAATAATAAAAACGGTGGCATAGCCATTTGTACAGCACTCCAGCCAAACCAGCTCAATAATCCACCTGAACTAAAGGAAGCAAAAGCAACTAAACCAAACACACAAAAATCATTAAAACCCTGCACACGAGCACGGTATTCCGGCTCAACTACACTGGTTAAAAATGCTGTCGCTCCGATAAAGCCAAAATTCCAGCCCAGTCCCAGGAGTATTAATGCAATATAAAAGTTTGCCAGGTCAACACCCAATAACGCCACAACACCACATAAACCGAGCAAAAACAGCCCCGTGCCAATAATTCGTGGTGCACCAAAACGCTTAATCAAATTACCCGTGAAAAAACTGGGTGCAAACATAGCAATCACATGCCAACGCACCACATCCGCTGAAGTTCCCGGTGTAAAACCACAACTCTGCATCGCCAGAGGCGTTGCTGTCATCACCAGATTCATCAGCGCAAATGACACCATGCCACATAAAATCGCCACCATAACCGCCGGACGGCGCAGGATCTCAATAATTGGTGACTCAGCGTTCTTTTGCTCCGGTGTTTTCTCAGGCAAAGGGATATTCAAAAACCATAACAAGGGAGCAAACAATATATTTAGCGCAGCAATCGCCAGATACACACCGGCAAATGGCGTCAGATCAAAGTAATCATGTAACCTTGCCCCCAGCTCCGGGCCAATCAAAGCAGCCCCTAATCCGCCAGCCAACACCCAGGAAATAGCTTTAGGTTTAAAATCGTCTGAAGCAGTATCAGCAGCTGCAAAGCGGAAGAATCCATGACAGGACTGGTAGACTCCTGAGAATACAGCAGCAATCAGGAGAATATAGAATTCGCGTTCAAACAAGGCCAGCGCACCAACTAATCCACCAATCGCCCCAGCCGTAATTCCCAACAGAAAACCGGCCCGCCGCCCGTATTTGCCCATGAATAATGAAACAGGCCCTGCCATAAACATGGTAGTCAGCATCATCACAGAGATGGGCAAAGTTGCCAGCGCTTTGTTATCCACCAGAAAAGCACCAGCCAGACTGCCAAAGATAAATAACATTGGCATCTGAGCACCAAAAAACATTTGCCCCATCACCAGCACAACAACATTGCGCTTTGCAATACGATCATCAACCATGACTCGCTCCCTGTTTTTTGTCTTGTTCAGTCTTACTGGCAAAAAGGTGAATCTGGCTGCGCACCAGGTCATAGTGGTAAGCCATTTGTTCTGAGGTATAGCACTGTTCTGCGGCAAACGGGCAAGCCATACGGGCCACGCAGGTTTCAGCACAAACACTTTCCGGCTGCAACCTCAGATCAGCACAGCGCTGTAAATCCGGCAGCTTGTTTAACTCCAGAGCATTGCCCGGACAAGCCTGAATACAATCCTGGGTCACACATTCACTGCAAATCGGTTTTGCCACCGGCAAGGCCGCCGTTTCTATTTCAGCATCCAGCCACCAAAGTGCCCGGTAAGCACTCCATATACCATAATCAGCGTTGATTCCCATGCCAAGCGGCGAAGGTGCATGCCATCCAATTGCCTGACCTAAAGCCATTAGATTAACCGGACATTCAAGCGACGGGAAAAGACGCCTGCGCGCAACCGCTGGCAGATATTTCTGCAACAGCTGTTCTGACACTGTTGCACTAAAATGATCAACCGGATCAATAGCGGCAGGCACGGATGACTTAAACTTTTTCCAAAACAAAGGCCCGCCATGCCCTGTCAATAACAATGTGCCATCACAAATACCCGCAGGGGAAAGCCAGACCCCGGCTGGTAACTGTTGCACACCGACTGCTGTAGCCAGAACAAAACCCTGCTCTGCTAAATCCGTCAATAAAGGCTGTAGCAACTGCTGAGTGAGAAAGGACGACATACACCCCTCGTGTTAATCATTATTGTCAGCGTACAAAATAATTTAGTCGGGCAAATGCGCTATTATTACTAAACCGTAACCCAGCCATTATTGACCTGACATAATCTCTGGTCATAATGAAGGGTTCGACCTCAGGGTCACTTTGTCACAGCAAACGCACCGGAAAAAACCATGCTCGCTAAACTAGCCACTTTGAATCGTTCCGCCCTGTTTTGGGGAGGGTTAATTGTTCTCTGCATCGTACTGGAAGTCGCTGCACTCTACTATCAATATGTGCTTGACTATCTCCCCTGCGTTCTCTGTGTTCATATCCGGGCCTGGGTATTCGCCATTATGCTAGCAGCCATCTTTGGCTTTTTTATGCGCAACAGTCGGCCCGGCTTAATTATTGCAAACTTATTAACTCTGACAACAGCAATGGGGATGCTGGAGCGGGCTTATATTGTATTAGGCACTGAACGTGGCTGGGTTGATGGTAGCTGTGGTGATTTGATAACCGGCTTCCCAAATTGGCTGGCGCTGGATAAATGGTTGCCTGCGGTCTTTAAGCCCCTTGAATCCTGTGGCCTGACTCCCTGGGTGATTCCACAATGGATGTCAATGGCGGAAGCGCTGATCTTATTTGCCGGTGGCTTGTTCCTGCTGATGAATATTTTCGCGTTGGGTAGTTTTTTTTATGCGCCCGCCACCAGTAATCAGGAAAACTGAAAAAATACTAACAACCCAAGCCAGCTGCCGGTGTGTAACCAGCTGGCCCAACGATAACGCATCGCAAGCTGCTCCGGTGGTATATTGGTTATCATAAATAACCTGCCACCTTCAGAGCGATCTATAATATGTGTGCCGGGATGATCACGTTGTTCAATCTGATCCTCGCGTGCCATTTGATGCGCAGCACCTACTACCTCTTCCCATTCATCAGGATCTAAACGACCGTTATCATTGTGGTCAAACTCATTTAGCAGATTATGTGGGCGACTTTTCCATTGCGTGAGAATTTCTGCCACACGATGACTGTGGCCATAATTAATATTATCTCCGGCATAAGTCCTCATATCACCCAACACATGCAAAGTTTGCCCCGGATAAATAGCATGTAGCCAATAAAGGTGATTATCAGCTGGCTGCGTAACGATTTCAGCTTCATCAGGATACAATAAGCAACGACCCGCCTCATCCACCAGATAAAAAGGCTGATCTTCAATATAGCCCGGCAACCAGACTGTCACCGGTAAATGAGATAAACCCCGGGAATATTCACCATCAGGTAACCAGGCTGTTCCTTCCAGTTCAACATAACCCTGTGCGCCGCTACTAACCTGTGATGTGGCCGTATCTGTAATCAGGCGAAAACGCCGGTATAACGCAAGTGCAAAGTAAAGGTTGAAAATAGCCGGTATCCAAAGCCACTGTGTACCCATGTGGATCATGAACACATAAACGCACAGGAACCAGATAAACAAAAATGCCGGGCGTGCAACAAAGTTAGTCGTACCTCCCTTGCGCAATAAAGCCTGAAACTGGTGATAGGCAATCCTATTCCAACCCAGTGAAGACTCTACCTGTTCCATTCTCATCGCTAATCAACCCACCGGAGTCAGGTGCGGAAATGACTGCTAATATCAACATCCTGTTTTTCCAGTGGTGCAAAACTCATTAAGCGATAGCGGCGAAAACTGAATATTTTTGCGATTAATACGTCAGGAAACTGTTCAATACGGGTATTGTTGAGGTTAGCGGAGTCATTATAAAACTCCCGCCGATCAGCAATACTGTCTTCCAGGGTAGTGATACGAGACTGTAATTGTAGAAAACCATCGCTGGCTTTGAGTTCCGGATAGTCCTCTGCAACTGCAAACAACTGCCCCAACCCCATACGAAGCTGATCCTCAGCCACACCGATAGCATTCATATCACCACTGTTCATTGCCGTTTGTATACGGCTACGCGCAGCAATGACTTTTTGCAGGGTTTCCTGTTCATATTGCATATGCTCTTTACATACTGCAATTAACTTGGGCAGTTCCTCATTACGCTGTTTGAGCAACACATCAATATTGCTCCAGGCTTTATCAGAGTTATTTTTCAGCATAACCAATTGGTTATATAACGTTATGGCCCAGACGGTTAAGCCGCCAAGGATGGCAAGAAAAGTTATCATTCCTGTTGTCATCTTGTTATTTTTATCATTTGTAAAACAGGCTTTGATTATACCAAAGCCATTACTATTGAGACGTCTGTAACGATGATTGGCACTGTAAGCCCATACAAGGTTACCAGGAATTTTTCTCCCCGCACTGCGCTACGTTAACTCACAGACATTGAATACCTGAAAACTTTTGCCACACAGCTCACTTCTTTTTTTTCTTTTTGGTAGTGGGTTTGGTTTTGCGGCGGTGTCGCAGATACACCAGATATAGCATAGTAGCGATACTCACTACGAAATACGGCATCTGATCACGACTCTCATAAATCAGGCGATACAGCTGATCCACCCAATTATCGTCATCGCCGTATGAAATACTGCGATCTGTTTCACCCGGGGAGTCGGAGCCAGATTCAATTGGTATTTTTTTATAGTGGGTAACGAAGGGATTATGGTTACCCTGTAATTGCGTTAACAGGCGATTACGCTTTCTTTCCCAATCATCCACCGGATCAAGGTTGTTCCAGCTACGAAACAGGTTCAGCTGACTTTTGCTAACCCGAAAACCGTAACGCTCCTTCATGTAAAGATAGATACGTCCAATATCACCAAATACATTTTCCGGCGGCTCAGCATGTCGCTTACCAAAATCAATTTCCATGTTTACCGGTTTGCCATATGCACGCTTTTCACCCGCAATCATTTGATACCGGTAATTACTGCGATCACCATTAATTTCACCAATCGCAGGCACCAGATTATGCATATCGGCTTCCATCTGACGAAACCGTTTATGGCTATTCCGGCAATGAGCACGCCCACCTTCCTGCCAGCACTTTAGCTGATGCCCAAACACCCAGGCCGGAACCACATGCTCCCACTCAATGCGCTTACTGCGATTTACATTTTTGCGTGGCTTGTAACCACAGGAACTATGCACCGGCACCAGCTTTTTCTGATACTTGCGAAACCGGCAACCGCTGTAAAACGCAATACGGTGATCCTGATACACCTGTGTTGCCAGAATGTACTTAGACTTACGGAACGAAAAGTCTGAACTGCGCGCCTGATTAACCGGCGGACTGAGTAGTGCAACATCTTCATCATAGATATCGCCATCCTGCGTCATATACAGGGATTCACTGCCTGAGAATATGCGCTGTAATGGCTGACGATCATCTATGGAGTAAAAATCGGTATCTCCGGAATCAAAGAACTTTTGCGGGCGGTACTCAAATTCTTCCGCTTGAACCGGACTGATCCCCCAACATAAAAACACTATCCCCAGCAGATAAATGTGGCGATAACGAGGTGAACTTGCATTCAAATTTTGAGACATGTATCAACGAGCCAATTAACAGGCCGTTAAGCTTAACGGCTAAAGGCTCGTTTGACGAGGGTCGATCCGGCTTACATGCTAAACAAAGCCCAGTGAGCGCCCAAGCCCGGTCTTATTCAGCTGCCACCAATCATCTCTGATTGTGGCATACATATCGCGAAAGTCCGTTGTATGGTATTGATCACCACGCTCATCCAGATCTGTCAGCGATGGATGTTCACCATAAAATCCACCCCGTATCTTACCACCCAACACCATATGTGGCGCTGCCGTACCATGATCAGTGCCCTTACTGCCATTTTCATTAACCCGTCGGCCAAACTCAGAGTAAGTCATCACAACAACCTCGTCCCACATACCGATATGCTGTAAATTAGTACGGAACTTAATCAGGCCATTAGCCAGTTTATCCAGCAGGATTTCATGTTTTCTTGCCTGCGCAACATGTGTATCAAAATTACCCAGTGAAATTTTATAGGCAGGAACATTAATGCCGGAGGCAATCAGTGCATAAACCGATTTAAGGCTGCGCTCGAAACTATTGCCCGCAAATTCCAGCTTTTCTTTTGGCACATCATCCAGATAATCAGCCAGTGAGTCTGCTAACAAATCGACCTCTGATTGCACCTGCAGTATGTGACGTAAAGCACTATTGCTAACATCTCCACTGTATGCCGCCCTGATATCTTTGCCCTGATCTACAAAACGATAAGGATCAGTAATACTGAGCGCTGAAAAACGCTCTCCATACAAAGGCCCCAGGTTAGTATCAACAGCCACACCGCCTAACTCATATTCCGGGAAACACTGAGCAACCCAGCCATCATGTAAACGACTGGTATCACCGGACGCACTGTCCCAGATTTCTATCGACTCAAAATGGGAACGGTTTGGGTTTTCATAACCCAAACCATGTATCCAGCCCATTTCACCAGCTCGCCAGGCAGAGAGCAAAGGCGTCAGTTTGGGGTGCATACCAAAGCTGCCATTCAATGTTGCCAGCGTGGTTTTATCTAAAGCCAGCGATGGCCGGGCATCGTAATATGCCTGATTAGTATAAGGCACCAGCGTATTCAAACCATCATTTGCACCCTTCAGCTCAACCATGACCAAAAGACGCCGGTTTCCGGAAAACCCAATACTTTTCGCTAAAGCAAACTGTGGAACAAGCGCGGTGAGCGTTGATAGCCCCAGGCCTTTCAAAAATTCTCTACGGTTCATAATTATTCTTCTATTAAATGCCTCAGGAAACCGCTAAATACACACAAAAGTTTTTCGCTGCTTGAAGCCTTCGCTTCGTTAGCTAACAGACTTTTGTACACTTGAAAACTGTTACCACACCGCTTAGCGCAGCTGATAGGTTGGATCTTTTAATAAGGTAAGAAACATTGCCTCTAAAGACTGTTCACAATTTGGCTGTGAAATCGGCTGTAGTGGCAGCAACCATCGGGTCACTTCCTGCTCGTTGGCTGCGCAAGCCAGCTTGTCGAACAAGCCACGGAAGACCCCTCCCAGCCTTTTCCCTTTTGACTGCATCATTCGGGGCTTAACCACTGTGTCCATCAGCATACTGCGTTTGTCACCAGTATGTTCGGATAACAACTTGCTGATCAAATCATAGCGTCTGATCAAACGTGTATTGGTTATCCAGTCTTTACCACCGCGCCATCCCTTTACATCCGGTGGCCTGAATAAGTCCTGGCCTAATTGTTGGTTTGCTTTTCGCAGGTATTCATA
The DNA here is from genome assembly GCA_049614265.1 of Thiolinea sp. Taxonomy (GTDB): domain Bacteria; phylum Pseudomonadota; class Gammaproteobacteria; order Thiotrichales; family Thiotrichaceae; genus Thiolinea. The sequence continues at coordinate 447 of JBMZDK010000195.1, read as the reverse complement.
ATCGCCAAGGCTAATATTCAGCTCACGTAACAGCCCAACAGTAAACTCAACCGGGGACTTTATTAATCCGCCACGGTTTTGCTCATCCCAAAATACCTGGCTATGAATAACAGCTCTCAGCAATGCTTTAATCTCATAGCCGCTGTCTCTGAACGCTGATGCCCATGATTTAATAAATACAGGGTCAGGACGATCACGATTAATAAACTCAAACCAAAACTTTTCAGCAATATATTCAGCAGTACGAGGCTCCTGTAATAAGATATTAACAATATCATCGCCATTAAGATTGGCGCGCCGCCCCATAAAGCTTTTCTCACCGTCATCATGAAAGCCTGACTGAAAGATAAATTCGCCTTCTTTCAGATTAACCCGCCAACCGGTAAAAGCACGGGCAGCATTGACAATGTCGGATTCCGTATAATTACCTTCACCCAGAGTAAACAG
>JBMZDK010000194.1:0-8092 GCA_049614265.1 Thiolinea sp. | reverse complement strand
TGCTTTGAACGATGTGACCGGTCGTGGCTGGTGGATTGGGCGCCCGGTCGAAGTGCCGTCGTCACGCCCGATTGAGCTGGAGGGTGGGCGTTCGATTGGCTCTCGCCTGGAAACCTGGCCATTGGAGCATGTGGTCAAGTGTTTGGTGTTTTATCATCCCGACGATGAAGCCGAAATGTTAGCCGCGCAACAACGCCAGATACAGGAATTGTTTGCAGCCTGCCAGGCAAGCGGTCATCAGTTATTATTGGAGATAATTCCGCCAGCGGATAGTGAGGTTGACGATGATACGGTTTGTCGTGCGCTGACACAGTTGTATGATCTGGATGTACAGCCGGACTGGTGGAAATTACCACCGCAGACAGCTAAAGGCTGGGAGCTGATTACTGATCTGTTGGCCGCGCGTGATCCGCATTGCCAGGGTGTGGTTCTGCTTGGATTGGCTGCTAGTATGGATGCGGTGAAAAAAGGTTTTAGTGTCGCGGCGCAGTATCCGGTATGTAAAGGGTTTACTGTGGGACGGACTTTGTTTGCGGAGCCTGCGCGCGAGTGGTTAGCTGGTGAAATGGATGATGTGGCGATGGTGGCGGCTGTGGCCGGGAATTATGTGGAATTGATTGAGGCATGGCGTGAGTGCCGTGGTGAGGGAATATTATGAGCAAAGTAAAACTAACCATGGCCCAAGCTATGGTGCGCTACATGGCAGCACAAAAAGTCGAAATAGATGGCGAAGTCGTACCACTATTCGCTGGAGTATTCGCGATTTTTGGACATGGTAACGTTTGTGGTTTAGGTGAGGCGCTCTATCACCATCGTGAAGAGTTACCCACGTATCGCGGCCATAATGAACAAAGTATGGCACACGCTGCTATTGCCTACGCGAAGGCCAGTAATCGCCAGCGCATGATGGCAGTTACCTCATCGATTGGGCCGGGGGCGACGAATATGGTAACTGCGGCAGCGTTGGCGCACGTTAACCGTATTCCGGTGTTGTTGTTGCCCGGTGATGTCTTTGTCAGCCGTACACCAGATCCGGTATTACAGCAGGTGGAATGCCCATCCGACCCAACGGTGAGTGCAAATGACTGCTTCAAGCCGGTGAGTCGTTACTTTGATCGTATTTCACGTCCGGAACAGATTATTAACAGTCTGCCGGTGGCGATACAGACTTTGCTTGATGCGGAAAACTGTGGGCCTGTGACGATTTGTATTCCGCAGGATGTACAGTCTGAAGCCTTTGATTATCCGGAAAGCTTCTTCGCCGAGAAGGTGCATTATATGCGCCGTCCACAGCCTGATGAGCGTGAGTTGGCAGCGGCGATTGAGACATTGAAGCATGCGGAGAAGCCGCTGATCGTTGCTGGTGGCGGTGTGCTGTATTCACAGGCTGCGGCTGAGTTGGTGGATTTTGCGACTAAGTATAAAATTCCGGTTGCGGAGACACAGGCTGGTAAAGGGGCGATGCCATGGGATCATGAAACCTATGTTGGTGCAATTGGGGTAACCGGTAGCCGGGCGGCAAATGGTCTGGCACAGGAGGCCGATGTGGTATTAGCGGTTGGCTCGCGCTTACAGGACTTCACCACCGGATCACGTACCGTATTTGCTAATCCTGACGTGACTTTGCTACACCTGAATGTCGGGCGGCATGATGCAGGTAAGCATAATTCACAGCCGTTAGTGGCCGATGCCAAAGTGGGCTTACAGCAGTTAAACGCTGGGTTGGAAAGTTACAGTGGTGTTGTGAACTGGGAAATTTATGCCAAGGAAAAGGTGGCCGAGTGGAATGCGTATTATGAGTCGGCAACAGCAATCACTGATCAGCCAGATACTGAAACCGGACGCCCGACCGATGCACAGGTGATGGGTGCGGTAAAGCGTACCGGCGAAGCCAGTGATATTGTGGTCTGTGCGGCGGGTACATTACCGGCGGATTTGCATAAGTTCTGGCGCACGGAACAGGTGAATGGTTATCACCTTGAATACGGTTTTTCCTGTATGGGTTATGAAATCGCCGGTGGCATGGGTGTGAAGATGGCGCATCCGGAGCGCGAAGTCATTGTTATGGTGGGCGATGGTTCTTACCTGATGCTGAATTCTGAACTGGCGAGCAGCGTGGCGCTGGGCCATAAGATCATCGTTGTGCTGCTGGATAACCGCGGTTTTGGTTGTATCAATCGGCTACAGCGTGGTGCCGGTGGTGAGTCGTTTAATAACCTGTTGGATCATGGTACCGCAGGCGATACGCCGCAGATTGATTTTGCAGCACATGCGCGTTCGATGGGAGCGACCTCTGAACATGTTGCTAATCTGGCAGAGCTGGAAGAAGCATTGGGCCGGGCACGAGCAGCGGAGAGTTCGTATGTGGTAGTGATTGATACCGATCCGTTCAAAAGCTCGGATGGCGGAGCCTGGTGGCAGGTTGGGATTCCGGATGTATCGGAGCGACCTGAAGTGCTGGCAGCACGTGAAAGCTGGTATGAAGGCAAGAAGATGCAGCCGTATTGATGAGGAAATGATCCTGAGTGTTTAACATTTGGGATGAAATTTTCTCGTCATTGTTGTGGTCTGAAAAAGGTGAGATCCGGATGGGCCTCGCCTTTTTTCATTAATGGAGCCAGCTATGTTACGACTGATGTTGATATTATGCTTCGCACTCAGCCTGAGTTCCTGTGCACGCCATCCTGATTGTGAACGGGCTGATATGTTCGGTCATTGTAAAAAATGGCAAGGGCAGGAGAACCCTTGTCCAAATCCGGATTTCCTGGGCTTTTGCCCGCCTTCCAGGCAGTAGATTTTGAAGACTTGACCGGATCAGTCCGGTTCACTCTCAAATTTTCCAGTCTGGTTCCGCTCAGTACCATCTCATGAAAATTTTATAGCACAGAGCTGCCATTTATCGGCTACAAAATACCTGTCATTCGACGGTTAATCATATCCGGTGCACAGTTCCGAATTCAAAGACTACCTTCCAAGAGTTAAGTCGTATGTCAGATTGCCTGTCCGCTAATACTTTTCACAGAAGTGTATTAGTTAACCTGTAATAGCCAATTTGATATATGCATTGATAACACAACCCTTAAAAAAATAACCCTTCAGACCCAACAATTAAAAATAAGCGGAGGTTTAAATATAAATCGGAAGAGGTATCGTATATGGATCATAACTTACTTAAAAACAGACCTTTTTATTCAAAGTATATTGCCTTGTCATTGTTAGCAGGCGGTATTGTCCTGTCAGGACTTTCAGGGCAGGTATTTGCTCAATGTCCTGTCGAGCAGGTGTATCTGCCTGTCGGCCAGCCTGATGAATACCGGAAAATGAATGGCAGGAAGAATAATTTGAGTAAACGTGGCTGGGGAGCAGCAAAGCAAAAGCTGTTGCGGGTCGTGGGTACTGATAGTTCCCGGGAGCCAGCGAATAATGCTCTGCCCGGCCCGCGTGAGATCAGCAATATTGTATCCAGCCAGGGAGCAAATGAAACAACCCGTAATGCAAAAGGGTTGAGTGATATGTTCTGGCTCTGGGGACAATTCTTAGATCACGATATTACCCTGGTGCATACTGATGAAAGCCAGCCCGCTAATATCGCTATTCCGTCGGGAGATCCGGCTTTTTCCGGCCTCAGTAGCCTGCCATTTAGCCGCAGCGAGTTAACCGGCAACGGGCGGAATCACCCTAATGTACTGACCAGTTATATTGATGGTTCCAATATCTACGGTTCAGATACTGAAACAGCTAACAGCCTGCGAAGTTTCCAGGGTGGCAAACTGATTATGGAAAACGGATTAATGCCAAAAGATAGCAATGGTTTTTTCCGTGCCGGTGATGAGCGGGCTAATGAGCATTTTGGCCTGACGGCGATGCATACTCTGTGGGTACGCGAACATAACCGGGTGGCTGATGCGCTGGCCTGTGAATATTCGTGGTGGAGTGATGAGCAGATTTTTCTGGAAGCGCGCCGTATCGTTGTGGCGCAGTTACAGGCGATTACCTATAACGAGTTTTTGCCTGCCATGCTGGGGCCATACGCTATGCCTGGTTACTGGGAAGATATCTTTGGTTATGACGATACGGTGCGGGCGAACATCAGTAATATCTTCGCGGTCAGTGCCTATCGTTTTGGCCATTCTATGCTGTCACCCAATCTGTTGCGTTTGACGGAGAGCGGTGAAGAAATTGCACAGGGTCATGTGGCGCTGAAAGATGCCTTTTTCCGGCCCGCGAAACTGGAAGAAGCAGGATTGGAGCCGGTTCTGCGTGGTTTTGCTTCGCAGATGGCACAGGCGCTTGACCCTATGGTCGTTGATGATGTGCGTAACTTTCTGATTCTGGGGCCGGGTGAATCGCAGGGTTTTGATCTGGCAGCACTGAATATTCAGCGCGGTCGTGACCACAAATTGCCGGGTTACAATGATGTGCGGGAAGCCCTGGGATTGCGGCGGATCAATGATTTTTACGATGGTATCTGGCGTGAGTCGTTTCGTGATCGCCTGGCGAGTGCTTATAACCATCCCGATGATGTCGATTTGTGGGTTGGCAGTCTGGCAGAAGAGGAAGTAAATAATTCGCTGGTTGGTGAAACATTAAGAACTATCTTTATTGAACAGTTCAGGCGTTTACGCCATGGCGATCGTTTCTGGTATGAAAATGAAGATACCTATTATTATTATGATATTCAGGAGTTTAATAAAATCAGACTCGCCGATATTATTAAACGCAATACCTCAGTAAATAATATTCAGAGTAACGTATTTATTGCTACCGAAATTCATGACCCGGTAGAGGTGCAGGCTGCTCCTGCCATCGTGCCTTTTGCTGCACCGGCAGCAGCCCCTGAGTTTATGGATGAAAATCGCAGGGAAGAAATACTCGACGCTATTAGCGAAGGATTACTGGGTTAGTTTAACCGTTTGAACCACTAAAACAGGCCGCTGCGGTTTATACGCGGTGGCCTTATTTCTTCACCACCAGATAGACACCAATCACCGTTGCGACGATTGCACAAATAGCTATCAGTGGCAGTGATTCACCAAACAAATACCAGGTTTCCACGCTGACCACTGCCGGTACCAGATAGAAATAGCTCGCTACCTTCGCTGATTCACCCTCACGGATCATGTACATCAGCAGCAAAATAGCGGTTACCGACAAACCAAATATCAGCCATAACAGCGTTAAAATTAACTGGGTATCCCAGATCACTTCACGGGTTTCAAAGCTCCAGGCGAGTATGCCCATTAAAACTGCCGTGCTGAAAAACTGCCAGAATGCACCGCCTAATAGGCTAACACCAGCACCCACCCGTTTTTGATACAGTGTGCCAATGGAAATACCTAACAGCGAAACCAGTGTGAATAATAAAGCTGGCCAGCTCATGCCTTCGGTATTGGTTTCGCGGGTGCTCATAATAATCACAGTCACACCTACCAGTCCCAATATCAGCCCAAACCACTGTAATGGTCGTAACCTCTCATTCATGAATTGCCAGCCGATGAGTGCTGTTAACACTGGCTGGATGCCGACAATAATTGCTGAAATACCGGCGGGCATGCCCATTTTTACTGCTGCAAACACACCACCAAGGTAAGCACCATGAATCATGGCACCGACAGCCATCTGCCGTCTTGCCTGTTGCCAGGTGGGCCATTCGGCTTTGAAGATCATGATTAGCAGGAAGAAGACGCCAACGGTGATACTGAAACGAATACAGAGCAGGTAAAACGGTTCGATAAAGGGTAACGCGAATTTAGCGCCGAGAAAGCCGGTACTCCACAACAGGACGAAGAGGATCGGGATGGCGTTGATTAAGGCGGGAGATCGGGCTGTCATGGGATTGGCAGAATACAGCTTTATAGCAAAGCTGCAATCAGTTTTTTCGCTCTGCCTGCGACAGATTTCCGGCTGTATAAGGAGTTAGCCATTCCGGCTCCTGGATAGAAATGTGTTTGAAAACACTGGATGTACGCAATCTGACCACTTCATCCTGACTGAAGTAGCAGCCATCGATTTCTTCCAGTTTTACCGGGGTTGCCATGATGTTATCGAACACTTCTACGGTTCTGCCAAGAGAATTGTGGTGGTCGCCGGTTAGCATGGCTTCGAAGGATTCATGTTGCATGATGAGACTCCTGAACTGTATTGCTACCTTAATAAGGGTATATTTCAGATTCAAGCCTTTATTACCGGAGCGTTAAATGATCAAAGCGGCAGATATTCAACATGAGCTGAGCCAAATGAAAGTCCTGCACGGGCGGACTATTCACACCACTGATGCTGAAGAGGAGGATGTGTTTGCTGAGCTGGCTGAGTTTAATAATGGCAGCGTGTTTGTGGGCAGCTTCTCCGGTGAATCATCTTGGGAACGCCATCCTAACGGAGATGAGTTGGTACATGTTCTGAAAGGGCAGGCCACGATTATTATTTTATCGGATGGTGGTGATCAGGAGATAACGTTGTCTGAGGGTATGGTGGTGGTAGTGCCGCAGGGGTTGTGGCATCGGTTTGTGGTGCCGGAGTTGGTGACGTTGTTTACCGCTACGCCTTTGCCTACGGAGATTTCGTTGGAGGATGACCCGAGAATATGAGAGTCAATTCAAAAATTAACGCTGAAAGCCTTTGACGGTATCTATAGGTAAACCAGAACCACTAAAGCATAACGGGTCTGGCTATTTGTCAAGGGGGACTACCAGCGAGCATCGCTTGGTGTACCAGGCCGAAAGCGATCAGGTGCTGATTGCTCAGTGTCGTTTTATTACTGAGCAACCAGTTTTGTGTTTGGGGATTATTTCTTCAACAACGCAACCCCCGCAATCACCAGCAGCATCCCACCCAAATGAAACCACCCAAACGGCTCACCCAGGATCAACACTGCCATGATAATCGTAAACACTGGCCCAATTGTGCCCACGATACTGGTTTTCCCCGCCCCCAGTCGTGCAATCGCCTCACTGACTATAAAGCTGGGTAACAGCGTGCTGAAAATCGCCAGTAAAAACGCATAAAACCAGGCCGCATCGTTAATCAACAGGTCGCTAATGTTCTTAGTCACCAGAAAATGCACCAGCACAAACACGGTAGAAATCAACATCGCAATGCTGGTAAACATACGGCTTCCCAACGCACTGATGTATTGCTTGCTAAAGACCACATAACAGGAAAAGGTAGTCGCCGCCATCATCACCAGCATCACACCCCACTGCGTATTGCCGCCGCCCCCGCTACTGGTTTCATAGCCATACAGCAACAGGATGCCGCCATAGGTCAGCATCAGCGCCATAATAATCCGTCGCGTAATCACCTCACCGAGGAAAAACCAGCCCAATAAGGTCGTAATCACCGGATAGGTATACAAGGTCAGGCGTTCCAACTGCGCCGAAATATGATTCAGCCCTTCCATATCCAGCAGCGATGATAAGTAGTAGCCAAAGAACCCCAGCAATGCAATCGGTAGCAGTTGCCGTGGTGCAGGCTTAACCGTCTCAGTTTTACGCAGCAACCAAAACAACATCAGCAGATAAAACGGCAGCGCAATCAACATCCGCAACGTCAGCAGGGTAATGGTATCCACACCCTGTGCATACGCCAGTTTGATGAAGATCGACTTCATGCCAAACAGCGCGGTGCCCAGAATAGCCAGGACTAAGCCAGAGTTAGCTAAGGACTGCTGTGATGCCGCTGTGTTTTGTTGTTCTTCCCGCATGATGATCTACCTAACGAGGCTGCGGGATGGTCAGATTTAGCTGTGGGCGATCCCGCAGCTAATTGTGAAAAGACGAACTAACTGCTCCGCAAGTGTGTGCAGCTCAGTAGTAGCCAGCGTTGGCCAGTTAACGTTGTCTTGATGTGTTGTTCCATAGTGCCACTATACATGAAAGCTATTGGTTTTCATCGTTTACGGAGCGTTTTTTCTGGTCATTTCACCAGCTTGTTATGGCTGCACAGTGAATTTAATTGAAATTGCTATTGATAAAATTCAAAAATAAGCTTAAATATATATAGTAGTTACTTTTAATGAGTGTTTTGTGATGAAAGTCAGCGAAGAAGACAAGCAACAAACCCGCATCAAACTGTTAGAGGCGGCGGTGGATGT
>JBMZDK010000193.1:0-8105 GCA_049614265.1 Thiolinea sp. | reverse complement strand
AACGCTTGGCTGAAGAAGCACAGAGGAAGTTAGAACAAGAAGCCGAACGACAACGACGTCTTGCTGAAGAGGAACGCAAAGCAGGAGAGATTGAGAAGAGACGTTTAGCGGCAGAAGAAGCCGAGAAAAGACTCCTGGCTGAAGAGGCTCAACGAAAGCTGGAAGAAGAAGCTGAGAGACAACGTACCGTTGAAACTGAACAAAAAGTCGCTTCTTTATTAGAAAGAGTTTCCCAAAAAGTAAAGCTAATTTCTGATTTGGAAAATAATATCCTGCTTAATCAAAAAGCACTTTTGGGTGATAGGTAGATGAGAAAGGCTTCACAATAATACGTTTTCATTACATTTAAGTGATGTGATAGATTAACGTTTCTATAATGATGAGTCTTATCTTTAGTCTGCTAAGAATTCGGTGTTGAATGGGAAGTTAGCTGCTACCTTGTATGCAGTCGTTTTCGCAGTTTCTGGATTTTCCCTGATTTCTTTGTTGATTGCTTGCAGTGTTATTTTGATTCTGTCCAGAACCTGAGGAGAACCAGGTGCGATATCAAATGCCTTGAGATAAAGGCGCTTTAGTTTTTCACTATCGCTAATAATATTTTTGGACTCAAGAATATTATCAATTTCTATTATTGTGTTATCAAAGATTTGCTTGTTATTTTCAGCTATGGACTGGGCAGGATTGTCTATAGATTTTTTAAAATTATATGAGCGACCATGAAAAGGTAGATAACTTATCGATTTGTTAATTATGGATAGCGCATCTTCTGTTTTTCCTGAAATCAAATGCTCAGTAGCTAATTTATAATAACTATCTGATAACTTAATCCCCATCGATTTTGCTTCTGCATTGTCGGGAGCAATCTTCAAAATGTCCCGTACCCCTTTTGCAGCTGCATCAAGTTCACTGGTTAATAACTTATAGTTTTCCTGTATCTCTGAAAATTGATCTGCCTTAATTTGAGTTGTCACCGTACCAGTGTCAGCTATTGTATTTTGACTGCTTACAGGTGATGAACTGGTCGTTGTTTCTTGCTTATCAGTTGAGTTAACCAGATGAGAAGTTCCGTACCAGGCACCTACGCCCAAGCTAATTGTGATAGCAGCTGCGACAGCAGGGAAGGTATAGGATTTATTCTTTTCGGTTGTATTTTCTATAGCCGGATTGATGGTGGACTGAGTGTACGAAGTGCGAACCGCAGAGAGTGCTTCGGGAGTAAAAATAGTTGTACTGTCAGCGTTTTTGAATTCATCCAGAAATTCCTGCACTGAAGAGAAACGGTCTTCAGGTCTTTTAGCTAATGCTTTATCGAGTATCGGTTGTAGGTAAAGGTACTTGGGTGGCAGACTGGGCGGTGGCGCATTAACATGAAAGTTAATTGCCTGTATATCAGTCTCAGCATAAACCGCTTTCTCCCCGGTAAGCATTTCGTACAAAACCAGGCCAAGACAATATATATCTGAGCGCTGATCAATTTTAGTCGTAGTAGCCTGCTCAGGGCTCATATATTGAGCGGTACCGGCTGTATAGCCCATCCGTGTTAAATCACTGGCGGTATCCTGCAGTTTTGCAATGCCAAAGTCGGTCAATACAGCAACATTGTGTTCATTAAATAGAATATTGGCAGGTTTTATATCCCGATGAATAAACCCATGACTATGGGCATGTGCCAGGCCACTGCCCACAGCCTGAAGAATAGACATTGCTTCATCAAATGAGAGTTTTTTTTCAGACAGCTTTTCTTTAAGGCTACCCCCGCTTAGGTATTCCATTGACATATAATAAATATCATTGCTGCTGCCAATGCTGTATATGCCTACAATATTTTGGTGTTTAAGTTGGGCAATCGTCTGGCCTTCGCGCCGAAATCCTTCTCTAAAACCTTTATTGCCTGAAAGCTCCGGTGACATTATTTTTAAGGCAACTTTACGGTTTAGCAATACTTCTGTTGCTAAATAGACCGTCGCCATTCCACCTTGGCCTAATTTTTGTTCGATTTTATAGTTAGGTATTTCCACGTTTTGCCATGACATAATGCTATTGGAATCAGCTTATTATCACATAATAAAACAAGCCCGTATACTCAACCCGGCTGTATACTATCCGGAAGCTGCGGCTGGTGAATGATCGCTTCCTCATGAAGCTTTTTTGTTGCTGTGAGTGAGTAAGATTTTCCTGGCCATCAGCCGCAAACGTCTGACCGACTGATGCGGGCCTTCCTCTGCGTTTGCGGTATACTCTTTTCCACTGAAACATCTTTCTGTTCAATAACTAAATAAGCAGGCGGACAATGGTTATCAGGTATGTTGATGCTGCCGGTTTTCAACAACAGGTTCGGCCTGTCGTTACATGTGTCATGCTGCTTAGTGTAATGATTATATAAGGGGAATTACGCATGAGATCATTTGTATTGCCTATCGTTGCTGTTATAGCTGCGCTGGTATCTGGTTCAGCGTTAGCAGATGTAGTTAAGATCAATGTCGGGCCGACACTCAATCCGTTTTTTCTGCGGTTAACCTGTGGCGAAATTGCTGCTGAGCGTGGCGGTGTGGTCGTGAAGACAGAGCGTTCCGGTAAGGACAAAACCGGCACTTGTTTTATCAACATGCCTAACAGTGTGAATCCCACTCCGAAACCGGGGATTGTGGCTACGCCGGGTGGTGTTATCCGGCAGCCTATGCCAACGATACAGCAGCCCGAGCCTGTGGTTAAACTGGAAATGGTTGAGGTTGGGCGTTTGTGGAGCCAGGATCATGCTAATGAACGCTGTCGTGCGCTGGCTAAACGCAGGAATGCTACCTGGACAGGAGCATGGCAGAAGCACGGAAGAAATGAGGAAGCAAAGTGTCAGTTGAAGTTTGTGCCTAAACCAGAGTTCATTGTTAAAGAATTTGATGCGGGACGGATCTGGAGTGATGCCCATGCCCGCCAGAAATGCCCACGTATTGCGGAAAAAAACGGGGGAAGCTGGACGGGCAATTGGAAAAATAATCCACAGGATACCAATAAATCAGTTTGTGCGGTGAGAGTAAAGGCTGAACCGGAGAAGGTGGTCAAACGCTTTAAAACCACAAAAATCTGGAGCGAGGCACATGCTAAGCAGCATTGTAAGAAAGTCGCGAAACAGAATAAAGGTGAGTGGACCGGTTCCTGGCGTCATGCACGTGATGGTGATGGCAGTATCTGTATGATTGAAGTGGCGGCAAAGCAAAGCCCTGATGAGCAGAGTCAAGCGGTACAGCAACCGCCGGTAGCGGTTTCTCCCTCTAAAAATATCCGGGATGTTAAAGCGGGGGCGATCTGGGATCAGGCGCATGCTGAGCGTAAATGTCCGGTAGTGGCACGTAACGCTAAAGGCAGCTGGACTAAGCGCTGGACGAAAACCGGCCCCGGCAATGAATCGGTGTGTGAAGTTGATTTTGGTGGTGGTATAACCGCTCAGCCATCTGCACCGACAGTTCCGGCAACAAATAATACCCGAACGCGTAATGTGGCTGCGGGTGAAATCTGGGATGATAAACAGGCGGCAACCAAATGTCCGGTGATTGCGGCGAATAATAAAGCGAAATGGACGGGGAACTGGACGAAGACCGGCCCCGGTAATATTTCAGTGTGTGAAATTCGTGTTACGGTAGCAACGACTACGCCTTCTTCTACGGTGCGTGAAGTCCCTGCTGGTGGTATTTGGGATCAGGCACATGCTGAGCGCAAATGTCCGGTGATTGCGGCAAATAATAAAGCAAAGTGGACGGGAAACTGGCGTAAAGTGGGTGCAAATAACGCTTCAGTTTGTGAAATTGACACCGGGCTTTAAGCGAAAGTCTGGGTGTTGCTCCCTTCCTTTCACAGAGTATGGGGGCAGATAGTGTGACTGTTGTCGCGGCGGTTTCAGCGTTTTCGCTGTACCGCTGCTTCCCGTGCCAGGACTTCCTGTAACTTTGCCTCGTCAATTTGCTGACCACCTTCCGCAAAGCTGAGCAATTCACCAATGCGATCTTCGCCCCAGAAAATCTGCCCATCAAGATAAAATGTAGGGACGCCAAAAATTCCCCGTTCAACAGCGATATTTGTCGTATCGATCAAGGCTTGTTTCACCGCCGGGTCTTGAGCCATGCTCAGTGCATGATCAGCATCAAGCCCGCAGCTGTTTACTACGTTGTGCACACTTTCCGGCTTGGTAATATCCAAACCATCACGCCAGGCCGCATTGCATAATGCCGGGGTAAGTCGCAGACGATCTGAGTTTTTATTAAATGCTGTGCAAACCCGTAATGCCAGTAATGGATTAAAAGGGTGTTGAGGCGGGCATTCGACATTGATACCTAAGGTATTAGCACGACGCATTGCATCCCGGAAAATGTATTCGCGTTTAGCCGGAATTTCAGCTGGCCCCAGGTTGCCATGAGCTTTCAATAAACCAGCGAACAGGGTAGGGCGGATCAGAATTTCGCGTCCGGTGTGCTGGCTGATTTCATCCAGTCGGGTGGATGCAAGCCAGGCGAACGGGCTGATTGGATCAAAGAAAAATTCGATAGCTGCTGGTTTGCTCATGATCGTATCTCCTGGTTGTTGCCGATTATTTGTTCTGCTTGCCTGAGCATAGCAATGCCGGTAGGCGTTAAGCAATGGCCTGTTTACTGTGTAGTCACGATACTTTGCACAGCCTGTTCGGCTGCCAGCAATGCTCCTTCGATATAACCAGCTTCCTGTGCAGCGACTTCTGTGGAAGCAAATCGTAGCTGGAGTTCAGTAAATTCTGTTTCAAATGGGACTAGGTTGGCGGCAGGGTGATTCAGTGTTTCGCCAATATCCTGCTTTGAGCAAACCCAGTGGTTATCCGTCCAGTCTTTCAGATAATAGCTCTCCGGCTTCAGTGCCTGCTTCCCAAATAACTGGGCCAGCTGCTGCAGGCAATAGTGTGAAAGCGTGTCTGTTGTAATTTCGCGTCGGGTGTCAGCAGGAATACCGAGAAAGCCGAATAGTGCGAAGCCTGCGTCCTCCTTTGCTGACGCATCATGAATTTCAGACATTGGTCCAATACGGCTGAAAGCATCTCCGGCCAGCCCGGCTTCGCGCCAGAATGCTGTGTCATAAGTCGCAACAAATTTTGCCTGTGCAGCCATCCAGGTTTGTTGTTGCATCAGTGTTTGTTGCAGTGGAACACTTAACAGGTCGGCAAGATTAGTGCGCTGTAATAAAACTCTGGGTGGTGCGGCCAGTAACAAATGACTGGCTTGTAAATCCGGTTGTGTACTATTTCCGGTTTGTATCTGCCAAAACTTTTGTACTTTACTGAAACGGGTAATGGGCTGTTGCTGGTTGATATATTGAGTATTGAGCCGTGTAGCCAGCTGTGCCGGGATAGCCGCTGCTCCCCCCTTCACCCGATAGGAAAGCCCGGGTGTTCCGGTAATGCGTTGCGGTGGAGTATCTGTACTCATTTGATAGAGTGCATCACCGTTGGTGTATTGCGGGAAGCTGTTGATATTAAGTGCGTTTAGCAGCAAACGTACCCTGTGATGATGGGGCCAGAACCACGTGGCACCCAGATCAACACTGACTTTATTGGCATTGGCTGGCGATGATAATAAGCGTCCTCCAAGGTACGGGCCAGCTTCAAACAGGCGGTAGGAAATACCCTGTTTCTGCAGTAAAGTCGCGGCGTAAAGACCGGACAAACCACCACCAATAATAATGACATCCACCACTTGCATGATCTTCTCCGCCCAGGCGAATGCCTGTTGATGAATTCCGCAAGGTGCCGTGCGTTAAGTTTGATGTCAAGTTTCCTGATGTCGAAGGGCGCTTTCTGCAATGGTTGTGATAGTCTGGCTGGAAAACTAATCATTAGAAGCAGGGAGCAGATGCATGTTGCAGTTACAAAATGAAGAACTCAGCGTTGAGATTCTAGACCCGTCAGCAGATCAGCAAAGATTTGGTGTGCGCTATTGCACCGGTGGTTATATTTTTCAGATTCATGATAAACAACATGGAGCTTTGCTCACTGGCCCGACCTATCCGGAAAGTTTCAACTGGTTTGATGGACAGGGAATACCGGATTCCTTCAATTTGTCTCCATTACGCCAGTCCGGTGGGAATGATGAGGAGGTGGAAATCATTGGTATTGGCCGCTGTGATCTGGTGAAAAAGCAGGTATTAACATTCTGTAGTTGGGAAGTTGAACGGGATATCCGAACAATTAAATTCATGACTACACAACAATTTGCCGGTTTTGATTTTCAGCTGGAACGCACTGTGAGTTTACTGGGGCGTACCGTTCGTTCTCATACCAAGATCACCAATCATGGTGAGGCGTTTATTCCGATGGCATGGTTTCCGCATCCGTTTTATCCGCAGCCGGATACGGATGAGCTGTGCCGTTTGAGTATTCCGGTATCTGTGCCAGAGAATGAAGGTTATTTCATTGCTGATAATGGTTTTATTCACCGCAAAAATTTTCCGGAACGCGCGGGTTTTTATCAGGCACTTGACCAGCAGGCCCAAAGTCCGCTCACGATTACACAGCGTCACCCGGCTTTAGGTATGGTGAGCGCCAGTTGTAGTTATGTGCCGACGTTTTTCCCTATTTGGGGTAATCAGCATACGTTTTCCTGGGAACCGTTTTTTGAGCGCCTGATTGCACCGCAGCAGGCATTAAGCTGGTGGATTGATTATGATTTCTGAGCAGGTTTGCGGCTGTGCTCGTATAATGCAATCCACTCATTCACTGTCATTTTCTCCACCAGTTCAGCAATTAGTGTATAGGGAATCTGGTTTATATTCCTGAAGCGGATACAGCTTTTCCCCATATCAAGCTTACGGCTGCAGTGTTTGGGATATTCCGCTACAAACCATTCCAGTAGTTCGGTATCAGCGTAAATTCCCATGTGATAAAGCGCGATAAAGTGTTTCTGTGAAGCGATATTAATAAATGGCAGCGGATCGCTGGGTTTGCAGTGATAACCATCCGGATAGAGCGTATGGGGTACAACAAAGCCGGGCATATTGTATTGCATGGTTGCTGTAAATCCTGCCGGAATGTGTTGACTGATGGTGGTATAGAGTTGTTGCAGAGCCTCGCGGCGTGCTTCAGGAATTGCCGCGATGTATTCAGCAAAGTTATCAGCTTGAATTTGCATAGTTCATCCATTTAGTTTGTTGTTTTTATTATTGATACCGGATAAGTGCTGAAAGTTCGCTTTATTCGTCTCTGGCTTGATGGGAAGTGATTATGATATCCGCGAAGTTTGGATAACAACTTGTCACTGGTGATGCTTTGATGCATGTTACGGGATTTATCCAAACTTATTTAAGGACTTATGGAAAGCATGCAACATTTGCTGGACAAAAACAAAGCCTGGGCGGATGCGGTTGTCGCAGAAGATCCGGATTTTTTCACCCGACTGAGTAAACAGCAGCGACCTGAGCTGTTGTGGATTGGTTGTGCAGATAGCCGGGTTCCGGCCAATCAGATTCTTGATTTGCCACCTGGCGAGGTATTTGTTCACCGGAATATCGCCAATCTGGTGGTACATACTGATCTTAGCTGCCTGTCAGTGATTCAGTTTGCCGTTGAAGTGCTGGAAGTAAAGCATATTGTTGTCTGTGGTCACTATGGCTGCGGTGGTGTGCGTGCTGCGATGGAGAATCAGGAGCTGGGCCAGATTGATAACTGGTTGCGACATATTAAAGACGTGGCACGTTTTAATGCTGACCGTCTAAGCGGCCTGCCTGATGATGAACGCCATGATTTATTGTGTGAACTAAATGTTATGGAGCAGGTTGCTAATGTCTGTAATACCAGCATGGTTCGGCGCGCCTGGCGTAGTGGCCGTGAGCTGTTGGTGCATGGTTTGATTTATGATATCCGCAACGGTATTTTGCAGGATCTTGAAGTGACTACCTCCGCCTATAAGCAATTGGATGCTAAGTTTCGTAATGTTTAGTTAGCATGGCAATCGTTTTGTAAGAAGTACCCTGATAGCGTTAAACCCCGTTGTGATTTGATGCACAGCGGGGTTTAATGACAGAGTCTGATTTAACGCTTATTCCACCATCACCCGATAAGACACCGACCCCGCTGACCCCGGCAACAGCTTGTCCCC
>JBMZDK010000192.1:0-8143 GCA_049614265.1 Thiolinea sp. | reverse complement strand
ATCTAACCTGCGCGTTGATGGACGACGATCTTCCATTAATTCACGCAGCGAAGACAAGGGTGTGCCATCGGCAGCAAAGTTTTCCGGTGCCAGCCAGGATTCAATCTTGCTGCAGACTTCCGGCCATTCATCATCAAGAATCGAGTACCAGGCAGTATCACGGTTCATGCCTTTAAAGATCAGACTGTTATAGAAAATCCCTTCAAAGCGGAAACCTAAACGCCGCGCTGCACCCCGTGATTTGGCATTCAGTGCATTACACCGCCACTGCATACGTCGATAGCCAAGATCACTCATGGCGTATTTCAGCATCAGAAATAAAGCCTCCGTCGCGCCCCGTGTGCGCTGGAGTTCCGGCCCAAACCAGATATGACCGATTTCGGTGACACCGTTTTGTGCATGGTTATCCAGAAAACTGGCCTGACCGCAGTACTTACCGGTTTTATTGCAGCGGATCGCATAAAAAATTGGGTCAAAGCTGGCAGACTGGCCACGTAAGAATCCCTGATAAGCTGCCACATCCGGCCAGGGGCCATAAGTCAGGTAATCCCAGATCCTTAATGCTTCTTCGCTGCCGTGTGAGGCATCATACAAATCCGCTGCATGTTTGGCGGCATCCATCGGTTCCAGGGTAACATCACTACCTTCCAGTGAAATACGGGCTGGTAATAGCGCAGGTGGTGGTGTTTCCACAATTTCGCCTGACAGCGGGCGGGGGAAAATGGCTTCGTAATCAGCTGGTTTGTCCATGGTTTGCTCCTCTGAATTTGCAGGAAGATTATCATGTCTTCAGATTGGATAGCAGATTTGATAGCCAGTTTTCTTCCGGGGCTGCGTTTCATAGGTTTTTGGTATAACACAGGGACAGATGTGTGCAGAAAGCAGACATTATTCGCAATCGTCCTGAAGAAGTTATATAACCGGATGCATACAAGGTTTGTGTTACTGCACAGGTCTGCCGTTTAAGTTTTCCTTAATGCATGCATCGTAAAAAGTGACTGCCGGAAATACGGGGCATATCGGTAAAATAATGTTGGTCTGATGCCGGTATAGCTGAGCTATACCCAAACTTTTTTTAGCGAAAGGTGAGTGTTGCCGTTATGTTTACACCTGAAATGGTTTTAATTGATATTGATGGCACGTTAGTGGATAGCGTGCCTGACCTGGCCTTTTGTGTGGATGAAACCATGAAACGTTGTGGCTATCCCATGCGCGGTGAAGCTGCTGTCAGGAAGTGGGTAGGCAATGGCGTGCAGCGTTTGATACAGCGGGCATTAGCGAATGACCTGAATGGCTTGCCATCCGATGAAGATTTTGCCGGGGCAATGCCGGTCTTTATGGAACTCTATGCGGAGAATGTATCCAAACGCAGCCGTTTGTATCCCGGTGTGATTGAAGGTCTGGATTATCTGGCGTCGGTATCGGGTTTAAAGGTGGGCTGTGTTACGAATAAAGCAGCAGAATTTACGCAGCCGCTACTGGAAAACCTGGGGATTCTGGAACGCTTTGCGATTGTGGTGAGTGGTGACACGCTCAGTGAAAAGAAGCCACATCCATTACCGCTATTGCATGCAGCAGAAACCCTGGGAGTGAAGCCGGAAGCTTCTCTGATGCTGGGAGATTCTAAATCCGATGTGAAGGCAGCGCGTGCCGCTGGTTTCCGGATTATCTGTATGAGTTATGGCTATAACCATGGTGAAGATATTCGTGATTACGAGCCTGATGCTGTGATTGACTCGATGACAGAGTTGCAGGCGTTAATCGGCCGATAAAGTCTTTAACAGTTAACAGCATAATGTGTCTGTGTCTGGAAAAAAATGGCTGCCGGACTCGATGAAAAAATCGAATAAGGCCTGTGCGGTGGGTGTGAGTGGAATGGTTCGGTGTTTGACAACCAACCACTTTCGTATAATGGGTAATCCCTGAATATCAAAGGCTTTCAGCCTTCCTTCCTGTAATTCGGCGGCAACGGTGTGTGCTGAAATCAGCGCAATCCCCAATCCGGAAATAACGGCCTGTTTCACGGACTCATTATTGCCAATTTCCATTCCCGGCTGGAGTGATACTCCGGCTTCCTCAAATAGGCGCATCATTACCAGACGGGTACCAGAGCCTTGCTCACGCACTAAAAATGACTCGTCCTTCAGGTCTTTAAACTGCAGGTTTTTACGCTGAATCAATGGGTGGTTGGGGGCGCCGATCACAATGTGCGGGTGATCGCCGATTTCAAAGCTCTCCATTGTTTCTTCCTGTGGCGGGCGGCCAACGACGAGGAAGTCATATTCATAATGGCGGAAGGCCTGAAAGACATTTTCGCGGTTGCCAATGCAAATCCGGACTTCGGCCTGGGGGTGGGATTTTTTGAATTCCGCTATAAGCCGTGGGGCGAAATAGCTGGCTGAATTGAAAATGCCGATAGCGACTTTGCCACAATCAATATC
This sequence comes from Thiolinea sp., assembly GCA_049614265.1. Taxonomy (GTDB): domain Bacteria; phylum Pseudomonadota; class Gammaproteobacteria; order Thiotrichales; family Thiotrichaceae; genus Thiolinea. The sequence goes on along the minus strand of JBMZDK010000192.1, from coordinate 5,702 downwards.
ATTCAGTTTTCCGAGTGCGGTCTGACAGTGATTTAACTGGTTTTCAATGTGTGATGCGGTGAGCAGTACTTCCTGACCAAAAGCGGTGGTTTCCGTGCCATCTGTTTTTTTAACCGTGAGGGGAGCACCGACATTTTCTTCCAGCAGACTCAACTGCTGTGAAATGGCTGGCGGTGAAATATTGAGCCGGAGGGCTGCGCCTTTGATGGTACCTTCACGGATATAAGCGGTGAATGAGCGTAGCTGCTTGAGTGTAATGCGATCAACTCTGGGCTGACTGGCGATGCTCATAAACTCAATGAACCTGATGTTGGAATGCTTTCAGTGTAAACCATCAGGCCTCTGGGGATAATACACAGTTGGTAGGGGGTTGCAGCCTTTATCTTATCCCCAGAGTCAGGGTGTGGGGGCGGAATTTACGGATTAAAATCGTCTTTCAGGCACTGAGGGGAAGGGATATGAGTGAATTGAAAGCATTATTATTTGATGTTGATGGAACGTTGGCAGATACAGAGCGGGACGGGCACCGGATAGCGTTTAACAAAGCCTTTGCCGAAGCCGGGCTGGACTGGGTATGGTCGGTTGCCTTGTACGGCGAACTATTGGCGGTGACTGGCGGTAAAGAGCGGATCCGTTATTATATTGAGCAATATTTGCCTGATTTTGAGCCTGTTGCTGGCCTGACTGAATTTATCGTGCAGCTGCATCAGCGTAAAACACATTTTTACCTGCAGTTGTTACAAGGCGGAGAAATTCCGTTACGCAACGGTGTAAAGCGCTTGCTCATTGCAGCAAGGGAGGCCGGTTTGCGACTGGGTATCGCGACCACCACAACGCCGGAAAATGTCACAGGCTTGTTAAGCAGTACATTGGGTGAAGACAGCGTGCATTGGTTTGAGGTGATTGCTGCCGGAGATATGGTGGCAGAGAAGAAACCGGCACCGGATATCTATCATTATGCGATGCAGGTGATGGCAGTCAAACCAGAAGAATGTATCGCTTTCGAGGATTCTGCGAATGGCGTTTTATCTGCCACTGCAGCACAGCTGACTACGTTGGTGACTGTGAATGACTATACGCGTCAGCATGATTTCAGCTCGGCTGCGTTGGTGTTGGATCAGCTGGGTGAAGCCGGGGAGGATTTTACTGTGCTGCAGGGTGAAGCCGGTGAACATTTACAGGTAACGGTGGCGTTATTGCGGGAATTGCATAGCGCAGCAGGCTGAAGAGTGTAGCTGTGAAATCCTCTGAAAGCCTTTGCAGGTATGAAAAGGGAAGCAGGTCATGATACGGATACGGGCAGTGCTGATACTGATCATCAGCTTATTTTTCTATTCAGGGCAGGTGCAAGGCGATGATACAGCCATTGCCGGGTTAAAAAACTACGTGCAACAACACTGTAATCAGGACAAGCCGGATTGTTTGGGTGAATTAATAAAACACGGTTTTGCCCGAAGTAAGCCATTGGCAAGTTTGAGCGAAGCCGACCGGAAACACCTGGTCAGTGCTTTACGTTTTGTTGTTTTTTCCGGAGATCGGAATCTTGCACAAACCTTAAGGCAAAGCTACTTTTCTCAGCCAGCCTCGTTTAGCACTGAGGAAGAACTCAGGCTCTATGCTATTTTCGGGGAATATGGTGAGGCGAGGGCTTTAATCAATGAAGCATGTGGTGAGGATAAGTGGTGTGTGGGTGAAAAATATGAGGTTATGTTTCGCCAGCTAAGCTATAGCCTGGCCTCAGTACAAGCTGTTATTGCGCTGGCAGAACAAACGCGTCACTTAAACGGTGTGTTGCTGGTCGCCGAGCAATGGGTGAAATATGGGTGCAACAATGAGGCGAAAAAGCTTGTTAGTTGGGCACTTTTACAGAAAGAACGCCCGCAATGGAATCTTACGCAAACGGCCTGTGACTCCTGTTATTACGACAGGCTAAAAGCCAGTGTCGGGCTGGATACAAAAGCGTTATTGCAAGCTATCAATGCACTGGATGCCGGTTATTTTAGCTTGCGGCATGTTTCAGCCATCACTGCCGGATTTATTGCTGCCGGAGATAAGCAAAGAGCGGCACAGGGCTTAAATGCGCTGATTGGTGAAATTGAACAGCATCCCGGGGAAGTTTTCGCTGATCCGGGGCATCCCTGGCGTGGTGATGCACACCGTTATGTGGCTCAGGTTTTAGGCGCTTATCTTGTGCGCTGGTCTGACTACAGTACAGAACAACAGCTTACACTCTGGATTAAGCAACTCGAAACCGGGCAGTTGGAGGACAAATTAATCGCTTTTGACCTGGTTCGTTATTACTCGACAATTAAACGGTTTGAACGGGCTTATGCAGTTATTTCAGCGCTGGAAAGTGGTCGGGAAAGCTTGTTGCTGGAGATGGCAAAACAGGATCAGCGTACTGATAGTCCGCTTGATACTTTGCTGGGAAATGCGGATAAGAGTCATCCGGATATCGCCGCTGCCTACATAATTCGTGCGGTCAATAAAGAGAGAAAGGGTAGCAATGAACTATCGGTTATGACTAGTGCATTTGATGATCTTAAATCAGAGCTCAAGGCGGGTTTTCCGGGGCAGGGCTCTTCAACGTTGTTGAGATATTTTGCCTGTGTAAAACCGGAGCTGGCGATTGCTATCGTTAAGCAACAGGCTGGGCGTGATGTGGATCTGTCTGCTGCGGCGTTTAGTTTGGCGGCACAGAATGAGTGGCAAAAAAGCCTTGAATTGTTGTTTGAAGAATCCCGCTCTTCTTCACATCTGCTGGCGTATTTTTCTAAGCTTTATTATATGGGGCTGCGTGGTAAAGACAGCTATTACGGGCAGAAATTTCAGTGTACATGATCGCTTTCCGGGTAATTTACGCTTGTTGAAAATGCCCCAAAAAAAACATCGAACTGAAGAGTAAGCATGCAGCTTTCCGGTAACGTCCATATCTGTTTTTGTCGGCATTATCTATATCAATAGCGGGTATTGTTACGCATGCCTGCCTACTTCAACGGATATATAGTAAAAAGGGATTTTATTGTGCAAGCTCAGATGAGTATAAAAGATTATCCCCTACCTTAGGAATCACAATGTCCAGGCACAATGAAATAGCTTCCATGCAGCAAAATATCGATGGTTTTCTGAAGCATCGGTCGGAATGGAGCGAAAGTGTTGCGTCGCAGATAGCTAAGCGTGAGGGCCTTACGCTAACGGATAAACATTGGGATATCATTCAGTTTCTCCGGACAGAGTTTTATGCCAACAATGGCTATGTTCCGCTGATACAGGAAATCAGAAAAGGCCTTGAGCGCTTATGGAAAAGGGATATTTCCTATGCGGAACTCACCGAGCTTTTCCCTGGCGGGATCAGTAGACAGGGCGCAAAAATCGCCGGATGCATCACTCTGCAGACGGTTCAGGATCTGCTTGCGGTTAAAGGGGATTCTGTCTGGTCTATTGCGCCGGAGCAGGGCGTTATTGATGCCTTAAGACTTATGTCAGAGAAAGACATTGGTGCGTTGATGGTGGTGGAGCAGGGCAGACTGGTGGGGCTGATGTCTGAGCGCGATTATACCCGGGATATTATTCTTAAGGATCGCTCGTCAAAGACCACAAAGGTAAAGGACATCATGTCTGAAAACGTTTGTACCGTTGCCCCGGACGAGACATTAGATCACTGTATGGCGTTAATGACGGAAAAAAGTTTTCGTCACTTACCTGTGGTCAAGGCGGGCCAGCTCGTAGGTGTCTTGTCGATGCCGGATTTAGTCCGGATTATTGTCCAACAGCAGCAGTTTACTATTTCCCGGCTGGAAAGCGGGAGGTAGAAGAAGTTGGCTATTTTAAGGCTGTATTGCCATCATTTAAATGGCCTTCACTTCGTCAGCCCCGCAAACAATACCGGCAGCTCTTCCGGCAAACGCTCCACATGATCCACCACGGTATAATGCCCGGCACCAAAGATGCGCTTCACATAATCATCTGCCTGCGGGTCAAGCGTCAGGCAGTAAGTCAGTACCCCGTGGCTATATAATTCTTCTACCGCTTTTTTGGTGTCAAAGCGCAGATGCTGCGGGTCACGTTCATCGATATCTGCCGGTTCACCATCGGTCACCAGTAAAATCAGTTTGCGTCGTTCCGGCTGTTTAAATAACTGTTGCCCGGCATGACGCAATGCAGCACCCATGCGGGTTGATAGCCCACCGCGCATACCCGCCAGCCGCGCTTTTGCCTCGTCATCAAAATGCTGGTTAAAATCCTTCAGCCGGTAATACTGCACATCATGACGCCCGTCAGAGGCAAAACCATGCAAGGCAAACGGGTCACCAATACCCTCAATAGCTGTTGCTACCAGCGTGGCAGCCTCCCGTGTCAGCTGTAATACCGTTTTATCCGAGCCACCCATCGTTTCATTGGTCGATTCCGATAAATCCAGCAATACCACTACCGCCAGATCACGGCTGTTCACGACATTGCGCATGGTAATCCGCGTGCCGGGTTGTTCACCCATGCGCATGGCAATCATTGCGTCCACTGCTGCGTTAATATCCAGCTCATCGCCGTCTTCCAGGTGACGCTGGCGTTGTACTCCCTGCGGGCTTAATAAATCGATGATCTGTTTGATGCGGTGGGCTACCGGTTTGTAGTCATCCATAATGGCGCGGATGTCATCCGGGTCACCTTTGGGTTGTCGCCGTTCATAAACGGTTGCCCAGTCCGGACGGTGCAGCTGGATCTGATAATCCCATTCCTGATAGTGGAACGGGCCATTAACCGGCTCTTTACCCCACATGTCATTGAAGCTGATCTGCTCTTCGGTCAGGTCATCCTCATAGGGTCGCATTGCGGTGCTGCATGTCCAGATTTCCTGTGCGTCCTCTCCGGCCAGTTCGCAGTCCACCTCATGTGCCATTTCAATCACGCTGACCTGTTTGCGAACCTGGCGTTGGCTGGCAGCAATATAATCAAAGCCGGTGTCAAAACTGAATTCTTCTGCCTGCCAGATAAAGCGGTTGTCGTCGCGATAGGGAATACGGATACGCTCCAGAATACGCAGACTCGGTACTTCCCGACGCTCAGTAAACAGATTGAATAAGCGCAAACCTAACTGCCATGAGAAGTGCTGATCATCCTGTTTATCAGCAATTTGCTGATGAAATTGTTTGGCCAGCGCATTGATTTCAGTGTCATCCGCCAGCTCTGTTTCATCCAGTAACAACAGAGCAAACTGCTCCAGCTTCAGCAGCGCGGGATGTTCAGGCTCATCGTTATCGCCCGCTGTCATAAGCTGTCGCCATAATTTTTTCAGGCCGGGAAATTGCTGCACCGCTTTATACTCAACCCGGGCATCTTCCAGCAAGCCAATAAAAAACAGCTGTGCCGGGCTGAGTTGTTCCGCTGAAATAGCGCTGGTGCTATACATTATGTGAGCAGCCATATGTGCTGCGGTGGCGCGGTATACCTCCAGCCCCGGCACTTCACCAATAGCGTCCACTGCATCCGGTAAGTGAAGCACACGGTTTTCGATATAGGGCCGGAAGTCGGTGTAATCCGCGCCGGTAGGGCGTAGAAAGAAGTCCCGGCCCCATAATGCCCGCAGGTAAAAATTCAGTTTGCGCTGGGTACGAACAAACAATACCCCACGTCGTTCTTTCTGCAGGGTAGCAAGACTATCCGCTGACTCCAGATTAAAATAAGCGGTCAGATTCTTAAAATCC
>JBMZDK010000191.1:0-8150 GCA_049614265.1 Thiolinea sp. | reverse complement strand
AATGCACTGAGTTTTCCACTAAGTGTCGGAGCCAGCGTGGTATTGATGGCTGGACGCCCGACGCCAGATGCGGTTTTCCAGCGCTGGCTGGAGCAACAACCCACTCTATTTTTTGGGGCACCGACAGGTTATGCCGGCATGCTGGCATCGCCAGATCTGCCTGCACCTGATCAAATCTCACTGCGCCTGGCCTCCTCAGCGGGTGAGGCGTTGCCTGCTGAACTGGGTCAGCGTTTTACTGAGCAGTATGGTGTGGAAATCATTGATGGTATTGGCTCCACCGAAATGCTGCATATTTTCTTATCCAATGTACCCGGTGATGTACGCTATGGCACAACCGGTTGGCCGGTACCCGGTTACGAGGTTGAACTGCGTGACGAAGAAGGTCAGCTATCAGTAACCGATGGTGAGCCAGGTGACCTTTATATCAAGGGGCCAAGTGCTGCAACCATGTACTGGAATAACCGTGAAAAGACCCTCGATACCTTCCAGGGCATCTGGACCAAAAGTGGTGACAAGTATATTCATAATAGTGACGGTACTTATACCTATGCAGGACGTAGTGATGACATGCTCAAAGTCAGTGGTATTTACGTCTCACCTTTTGAAGTAGAAGCCACATTGGTTGAACACCCGGCAGTCCTGGAAGCCGCTGTCATCGGTAAGGAAGACGCTGATGGCCTAACCAAGACTAAAGCATTTATCATTCTGAAAGATGCCGCAGATATTGATGAAGAGGCCCTCCGCGCTGAACTAAAAGCCTTTGTTAAAGAGCGCTTAGCTCCTTACAAATACCCACGCTTCATGGAATTTGTCCCTGAGTTGCCGAAAACTGCTACCGGTAAAATTCAACGGTTTAAATTACGTCAACAGGAACAGCCGGCATGATTCAGGCCAACCGGCGAACCCGGTTTGCCGAAATTAACTGGTCAGATCGTCTGGTCAGTATTGAGTATCAATGGGTGGGGGCAACTGATCAGACAGCCCCGTTGATGATCTTTCTGCATGAGGGTTTAGGGTCAGTCAGCATGTGGCGTGACTTCCCGGATCGCCTGTGTACTGAACTGGGTTATCGGGGTTTGGTCTACTCACGGCCTGGCTATGGTCAATCAACACCCCGCGCTCCGGATGAACAATGGCAAACCAATTTTATGCATCTTCAGGCTTATGAGGTACTGCCTGCATTTCTGGAAGCACTGGGCATTGATGCAGCGGCTCACCCTGTCTGGCTATTCGGGCATAGTGACGGTGGCTCAATTTCCTTGTTGTATGCAGCGCGTTTTACTCATCAGGTGGCTGGCCTGATTGTACTGGCCCCGCACATTATGGTGGAAGACATCACCATCCGGAGCATCCAACAAGCCAGGATAACGTATGAGCAAACCAATCTCAGGGAAAAATTAGGCCGCTATCATAATGACCCGGATTCAGCGTTTTGGGGCTGGAACAACCGCTGGCTTCACCCTGAGTTTGAAGCATGGTCTATTGAAGAAGAAATCAAGGCGATTCAATGCCCTGTGCTCGCGGTTCAGGGTGTGGATGACGAATATGGCACACTGGAACAAATTCGTGGTATTGCCCGCCGGGTTAGTCAAACACAGCTACTTGAATTGCCGGATTGCAGGCATTCACCTCATAAAGATCAGCCAGAGCAAGTCATTGGGGGTATTGCCAATTTTATCAAGTAGTTATGGAAATATAATAATACTTTCCACCCTAACTGCATCTCGTGAAGAAAGTTTCTCAATTTTATGGCAAACCGCCATGAATGAGTCTTCATCTACATCTTAAATAAAGAGGAGAACACAATGAAAATCAAGCAACTGAAATCAGCCATACTGGCTGCTGCGGTGGCCGCCACGTTAAGCACACAAACATTTGCCGCCGATGTTACGCTGAAACTGCATCAGTTTTTACCCGCACAAGCTAACGTGCCTAAATTAGTGCTGGATGTGTGGGCGGACAAAGTAGAAGCTGCATCAGAGGGGCGCATCAAGGTTGACCGCTTTCCATCTATGCAGTTGGGAGGCAAACCACCTGAGTTAATGGATCAGGCTATTGATGGTGTAGCCGATGTCGTATGGACGGTAGTGGGTTATACACCGGGACGTTATCCGACCACAGAAGTGTTTGAATTACCGTTCATGGTGGAAGACCCACGTGCAGCCTCTTGTGCATATTGGAAAATGTTCGATGAGCATATGAAAGGTGGCGAATTTAAAGATGTTAAGATTCTGGGCACCTGGGTTCATGGCCCTGGTATGTTTCACACCAGTGACCCGGTGGAAACTCCGGCAGATCTGAAAGGCATGAAAATTCGTGGTGGCTCACGTTTGGTCAACGAACTATTGAAACTGGCAGGAGCCACACCCGTTGGTATGCCGGTACCCGCTGTACCGGAAGGCTTATCCAAAGGCGTTATCGATGGCACCACCATTCCCTGGGAAGTCACTACTGCGCTTAAAGTGCCTGAGTTAGTAGAGAATCATACGGAATTTGAAGGCAATGCTCTTTACACATTGACCTTTGTGTTAGCGATGAACAAAGCAAAATACGATGGGCTGTCAGCAGATTTGCAGAAAGTGGTTGATGATAATTCGGGACTGAATTTCTCAGTATTTGCCGGTGGCACACAGACCGATGCTGACGGCCCTGCCCGGGAAATTGCAGTGGATAATGGCAATAATATCATCACAGTTTCTGATACAACAGATTGGGAAGCACTGGTAAAACCGATTTATGAAACCTGGGTTGCCGATGTAAAGGAAAAAGGTATTGATGGACAAGCTCGTATTGATCAGGCGAAAGCATTGATGGCGGGTGAGTGCAAAGGCGCAACGGGCGAAATGTAAGCTTTAAGCTTCAAAGCTACGGTTGATTGCAATCGTAGCTCTTTCATGGGAGAAGTCATGCATCGTTTTATGGAAAAGCTGGCACGCATAATGGCAATATTAGGCGGCTTGGTTCTTAGCTTTCTGATTATCATGACCTGTTTATCAATTGTTGGGCGAGCACTCAATTCTGTGCTGCACAGTGATATGATACAAGGCGTCATGCCGGGTATTGCCAGTGCCCTGTTGGCAACCGGTATTGGCCCCATCAATGGCGATTTTGAATTAGTGGAGGCTGGTCTGGCGTTTGCTATTTTCGCGTTTATTCCCCTATGTCAGCTGGAGAATGCTCACGCATCGGTTGATATTTTTATCTCGCATTTCCCCAAACTCAACCGAAAAATGCAAGTTATTATCGATGTGGTTTTTGCAGCGGCGCTGATACTCATTGCTGTCAAACTCTTTGCAGGCATGCAAAGTAAACAAAATTCGGGCCAAACGACTTTTTTATTACAGCTTCCGGTGTGGTGGGCCTATGCTGCCAGCCTGTTTGGGGCGGTAATAGCAGCTTTAGTGGCAATGTATATTGCCATCGTGCGCCTGCTTGAAGCATTTACAGGCAAACAGATCTTGTCCATTGAGGGGGAGGCAGTACATTGAGTGCCATTATTATCGGGCTGTTATCTTTTCCTGCACTGTTGGTATTAATTTTCCTGCGTGTACCTATTGGGCTGTCGATGTTTCTGATTGGGTTGTTTGGTATGGTACTGGTGACAGGTGACACCTCCATTCCGTTTGCACGACTGAAGTCTGAAACCTATACCACATTTTCCAATTACTCCCTGTCAATTGTGCCGATGTTCCTGCTGATGGGACATTTCGCCACGCTGGGAGGCATGAGTCAGGCACTGTTTAAAGCGGCTGAAGGCTGGCTGGGTCACCGCAAAGGTGGCGTTGCCATGGCCTCAATTGGTGCCTGTGCGGGCTTTGGCTCAATTTGTGGCTCATCACTGGCAACGGCAGCCACGATGGGACGAGTCGCCCTGCCGGAGCTAAAGCAATATGGGTATGCGGGTGGCTTTTCTACTGCTACATTAGCCGCAGGCGGTACACTGGGCATCCTGATTCCTCCCTCAGTAGTGCTGGTGATTTATGCCATTCTGACCGAGCAAAACATTGCCAAACTATTTCTGGCTGCCCTGATTCCGGGTCTGTTAGCCGCACTGGGCTATATGATTGCTATATCTATTTATGTGCGGATAAATCCTGAATCGGCGGGCACACGACCTCGTGTTCCCTACAGTGAACGCCTCAGAGCGCTGGTCAGCGTCTGGCCGGTGTTATTGGTCTTTGCTCTCGTAGTAGGTGGTATTTATTTAGGCTGGTTCACCCCTACAGAAGGAGCCGCAGTCGGTGCTTTTGGGACAGGTGCAATCGCCTGGTTTGCCGGAGGGCTGAATCGTTCAGCTCTGGCTGACAGCTTTTATGTCACCGCAAAATCATCCGCGATGATCTTTTTTATTGTACTGGGTGCCGCTTATTACAACGGTTTTTTAGCACTGACCCAGGTACCTCAGGAAGCAGCAGCCTGGGTCGGTGAGAGTGGCTTAAACCCCTGGATGATTCTGATTATTATCTTGCTGTTTTATCTGATACTCGGTTGTTTTATGGACAGCCTGTCAATGATTCTGCTAACCGTTCCGATTTTTTGGCCGATCGTGCAAGCACTGGATTTTGGTTTAGTGTCAATGGTGGAACTACAGTCCGTGCGTTTAAGCGAACTGGTCGCCAGCGGCAAAGAGATTCCGGCTGCATTGCTACAGGAAGCCCAAACAATATTGGCCAATGGTCAGGAATTGACACGGGAAATGACCCGCGAACTCGGTCTGCGCAAGGTCTCACAGGGTGTCTTGAATCGGGTTAATATTGAATATACCGCCATATGGTTCGGCATTTTGATGTTAATTGTGGTTGAGGTCGGACTCATTACCCCCCCGGTAGGAATGAACCTATTTGTGATCAACGCCATGGATCGGAATACACCGATTGTTGAAACCTATAAAGCGGTGTTTTATTTTGTTGGCTCTGATCTGATCCGTGTTGGCATACTGGTGGCATTTCCGATTATTACGTTGGTGTTTTTGCCATTGTAGGTTGTATTTACTTCACCCGTGTGATTGATTAATCGACATGTTCAAACTAACCCCAGAACAACAACAAAGTTTCGACCGCGATGGCTTCCTGATCGTCGACAAACTGATTGACGATGATACCGTCGACGAATTACGCGAACGGTTTGAGCGCTTGTTTCGGGGTGAATTTGAAACCGGCGTCACACCCGATGAAGTAAACTGGCAACAGGGCAGTGGCGACCCCAGTCTGACCCGGCAGATCTGTAATGGCTGGAAAGCGGATCGTGCGATTGCCGGGGTGGTGACCCGCGCCGATATTGGTAAAGCCGTTGCCACCCTCGGTGGCTGGCCGGGTGCCCGGGTGATGATCGATAATGTTATCTGGAAACCCGCCCAAACCCGCGAACTTGCTTATCATCAGGATAATGCCTACCTGAGCTGGTATACCCCGTCGGAATTACTGAGTTGCTGGATTGCGCTTGACGATACCCATCAGGCAGGCGGCACCATAGAATTTGTGCGTGGTTCACATAAATGGTACCACTCCAGACCCGAAGGTCAGTTCCATGCACCGGACGACTACAAAAAATACATGCACCGCGCTGCGGCAAAAGAAGGCGTGGAGCCTGAAATAGTTTATGTGGAGGTGCCGAAAGGCGGTGGCTCCTTTCACCACGGCTGGACATGGCATGGTTCAGGTTTTAATTACTCCAGCCATCCGCGCCGTTCACTGGTAATGCACGGCATGCGCAGTGATGCCCGTTTCGATCCGGCACATCTCAATGAAGGTACCGGGCCAATTTACAGCCGCTACAAACGCCTTAGCGATAATATAATGGACGAAAATTATTTTCCCATCACCTGGCGTGAGGATGGTTACCGGACAGCGGGACTGGATGATTTTTTGAATAGCGTGGACTGACGACACAATACATTGGCCGCCAACTCGGAATACTGGCGTTAATACTTCAGGTTTTTCGGGCCAATACCATGACGTCTCCAGTCGGTCGTAACACCTAACCTAATCAGCCCATTGACAGGCTAAACGTCAAGCACCAGTTTTTTACTTTTCGATCTTGAGCAACAGACCGCAATGCTTGTATTCACTGCTTTTTCAAGGTCAGTCAGCACTAGATCACGATGATCAGGCGTACCTGAGACCACTTTCGTCAGGCAGGTACCACAAACTCCGCTTTGACAGGACATGGGAACATCAACGCCAAATTCTTTAAGCTTAGCGGCAATGGCTTCACCCGGTTTGACTTCACAAGTGATACCGGAACGCTGCGCCTCAACGGTAAAAGAATCACCTTCCGTTGATATTTCTGCTCCAAAGTGTTCCTTGTGCAGCTGCTTCTCTGACCAGCCGGCCTGTCGGGCCGAATCCAACACGAAGCTCATAAAGCCGTTTGGCCCACAGGTGTATAGTTGATCAGCCGGGGTAACAGTCGCCAACGCTGCCGATAAATCAAAACCCTCCCCATCAATCGCCAGTGTCAGCTCATCTCGATGAGTCTGTTTGAGTTCCTCCAGATAAGCCATCTGCTTTGGGTCACGGCCACAATAGATCAACCGATAAACATCACCACGCGTCTTAAGTGCTTCAGCCATTGCCTTGAGCGGGGTAATCCCGATACCCCCCGCCAACAGGTAGCTACAGCCTGACGTTTCCAACAAGGGGAAATGATTACGCGGTGCTGAAATCATCATTTCAACCCTTGGTTGCAAAGCAGTATGCACCTCCTTTGAGCCACCACGGCTATTGGCATCGTTCAGCACCGCCACCGAATAACGGTCAACGTGATCAACCGTGTGCAGGGAATACTGGCGCACCAGACCCGAGGGCAGCTTAATATCAATATGAGCGCCGGGTGCTGCTGCCCTGAAAGCTGAAGGGTCAGACAAAGAAAATTCCAGCTCAATAATAGCTGGGGTCAGCTGCCTTCTGGCAATAACCTTCGCTGCCAGCCAGGTATCAATTGCCTGAGTACTTTGCTGCCGGGTCACTGTTCGAGCTGCTGTTTTAACCCGCACCGGCAAGGAGCTATAGGCACGAATCGAATTATTCATCGCTACCGTTGCCCCACCCACCTGTTCCAGCGACTCCACCCGCTCACACAGTGCCTCCAGCAAACAGCGCATTTCCAACCGTGCCAGATGCATCCCCATACACATATGGATACCATGACCAAAACCAACATGGTCATGCACATCCCGTCTGACATCGAAACGATCAGGATCAGGAAAATGCCGCTCATCACGATTGGCTGAAGCATACATCACCATGACTCTGGCACCCCGTGGCAAGATCGCCCCACCAATTTCTGTTTCTTCAGCGACATAGCGGGTAAATGCACGTATCGGGGTCGCCAGTCGCACCGACTCTTCTATGGCATTTGGTATCAGGCCGGGATCATTACGCAGTAGTTGCCACTGGTCAGGGTTATCACAGAGAAACTTAATACACTGCCCCGTAGCTGAAATGGTGGTATCCAGACTGGGATTAATATAATCGCGCATTAGCTGCGCACAGCTTTCCGGTGAAAAGCCTTGCTGTTCGCCCACCTCAAAAATACGGTGTGCCCAGCCACCTTCAATCAGTTTATCGGGTGTGCCATTCTCATCCAGAAAAGTTTTAAGGTCTTTTAAGGTTTCCAGCGAGTCTTTGGCCCGTTGGTTATTGTCGCCAAACAGGTTAAAGGTTGCTGAAGCCCATTTCAGCATCTGTTCCGGTGAGGTATTCGGCAAGCCAACCAGCTCGGCAACAATTGTCACCGGCAGATAAGTCGCAAAATCACCGATCGCATCAAAACGGCCCTGTTCACACAACGCAGCCACCAAACGTTCAGCAGCCGTGCGTATTTTGGACTCTATCACTGTCAGATTACCCGGAAACAAAGGCTCTGCCGTCACCGCACGGGTGATATCATGCTGCGGGTTATCGGAATTCAGGGTGCTGCCGACCAGCCGTGTGTTCGCCTCTTCCAGCAGGGATACACCTTTGGAACTGATAAAAACCTCATCACGCCGCAACGCTTCCGTGGTTTCCGCATAACGGGGCAGCGCATAACAACCATGCTGCGCCATCCAGACCACCGGCCCCATCGCCCGTAATTCACGATAAACGGCATAGGGGTTTAAAATCGTTTCGTCCGAATAAAAATCACCGGAATAAACCGGCAGGCTA
>JBMZDK010000190.1:0-8195 GCA_049614265.1 Thiolinea sp. | reverse complement strand
ATCACGCTATCTGTGCCCAGCCGTTCCACCACCTTGCGGTACAGCATCATGTGCAGTTCACCGCGATGCGCGGCGTATTGTGGCCACTTATAGCCCGCTTTAAGACCGCGTGGTTCGGCGTATACTTCTTTACCGTTCAGACCAACCAGCGCCCATTCCAGCGCGGGTACACCAACCGCATCCAGATCATCGCTGCCAATCCCGAGGTCATACAGCTCGCGCACGGCATTGGGCTGGATATTTATTCCAACACCCAGCGGCAGCATTTCAGCTGAGGACTCAATCACTGTGCAGTCCACACCAATCTGGTGCAGGGTTAGCGCCATGGTAAGCCCACCGATTCCACCGCCCGCAATGATTACCCGGTCTGACATCGAGAAGTACCTTTGATTCGTGGAGAATGCTGCTCAGTCTACCTAAACTATTCGGATTGACAACCTGCAGAATCAGCTCCGGCAGGTTCAGGGAGTGGTGATTATCTCAGAGGGGCTTAGCTGTTTTCCCGGATAACACTCAATGCCATTTGTGCCAAAGGTTCGACATATTGCCCCATTTTGCCAGCCTGTGTGCTGGAAGCATTGCCCTGAGCAGCGCGTTTTGCGACTCCCTGAGCGATTGCGGCGAGCCGGAAAAAGCTAAAAGCCAGGTAGAATGCCCAGTGTGAAATCTGATCTATTCCCATTCGCTGGCAATAACTGTTGATGTAGTCTTGTTCGGTGGGGATGCCCAGGCTTTCCCTGTCAACTCCCTGCAGGCCATCCAATGCTCCCAGTCCCTGCGGCATGCGAAGGTGCATACACTGATAGCTCAAATCGGCATAGGGATGTCCCAGAGTCGATAATTCCCAGTCCAGTACAGCAATAACTTCAGGCCGGTCAACGGCGAACATCAGGTTATCCAGCCGGAAATCACCATGTACCAGTGATACTCTGCCATCATCAGCAGGCATATGCTTTCCCAGCCAGACAATCAGCTCATCCATTCCCGGATTCTTTTGCATCTCACTGGCACGGTATTGAGATGACCAGCGGGAATACTGGCGCTCAAAGTAATTGCCGGGTTTGCCATAATCACTCAGCCCGGTTTTGTTAAGGTCGACTTTGTGAATTGCAGCCATCGTTCGATTCATCGTGTCGTACATTGCACTGCGCATAGCGTTGTCGGCTGCTTCCGGCAGGGCCGGATTCCAATAGACTGTCCCCTGACAATATTCCATCAGGTAAAACATTGAGCCAATCACATCACGGTCTTCACACAGGTGATAAACATTCGCAACCGGGACATCGCTATCTTTCAGTGCAGCCAGCACCCGGTATTCCCGGTCTACTGCGTGAGCAGATTTGAGTAGTTTTCCAGGTGGCTGGCGCCGTAATACATACTGCCCGGATTCAGTTGTCACCCTGAAGGTTGGGTTTGACTGGCCGCCGGAGAATTTTTCTGCTGTGATCGGGCCATGGAAGTCTTCCACATTGTCTTCCAGATAGGCAGTGAGTTTAGCAGTGTCCAGTGTATCGACAGTAGCCATGGAGAAGTCCTGTTATGTAACTGAGATGGGGATTTACTATGCGAATTGCCCTGCCAGATTGCGGCCCAGCTGCATCATATGCACCTGATCCGGCCCGTCGGCAAAACGTAATGCCCGCTGCCAGGCGTACATGGAGGCCAGAAATGTGTCCTGACTAAGGCCTACCGCGCCGTGAAGCTGAATGGAACGATCAATGACATCCAGTGCCATATTGGGCGCCACAATCTTAATCATCGCAATCAGATCTTTGGCATATTTGTTTCCGGCGACATCCATACGCTGAGCTGCTTTCAGTGTCAATAACCGTGCCTGTTCAACCTGGCAGGCAGATTTAGCAATATCTTCCCTGACGGACTGTTGTTTTATTAAGGGTTTGCCAAAAGCAGTGCGGCTGTTAGCCCGCTGACACATCATCTCCAGCGCCCGCTGCGCAGCACCAACGGAGCGCATGCAGTGATGAATTCGTCCCGGGCCGAGCCGTCCCTGGGCAATTTCAAAACCACGGCCTTCTCCCAGTAACATGTTGCTCGCGGGAACACGGACATCCTCAAACAGCATTTCAGCATGGCCTTCGGGGGCATCGTCATAGCCCAATACCTGCATCGGGCGTACCACTTTGACTCCCGGTGTGTTCATTGGCACCAGAATCATTGATTGTTGTTGGTAGCGATTGGTGTTTTCGGGATCGGTTTTACCCATGACAATAAGGATTTCGCACTGTTTACGACAGGCACCACTGATGTAAAACTTATGCCCATTGATGACATAGTCATCACCATCTCGTTCAATGCGGGTCTGGATATTGGTTGCATCACTGGATGCAACATCAGGTTCGGTCATGGCAAAAGCCGAGCGGATTTCTCCGGCCAGCAGTGGTTTCAGCCACTGTTCCTGTTGTGCGGCATCGCCATATTTTGCCAGTACTTCCATATTACCGGTGTCGGGTGCGGCGCAGTTAAATACTTCCGGTGCCCAGGTAACACGCCCCATCTGTTCAGCAAGCGGCGCATATTCCAGATTAGTCAGGCCGGGCGAGTAATCACCATGCTCCACAGGCAGAAAAAGATTCCACAGCCCTTCAGCCCGTGCTTTAGCTTTAAGCTTTTCCATTAATGGTGGCGTTGACCAGCGATTATCGCTTTGGAGTTCGTGCATAGCCTGTTCGTTCGGATAAACATGCTCATCCATAAACGCTGTAAGCCTCGCCAGTAAGTCTTTAACTTTATTGCTGTATTCGAAATCCATTGCCTGATCCTTGTTAAACCACTAATTACCCGCTCTCCACATTAGCACAGACTGAGCGGGCAGGGTGATGTTGTCTGGCTGCTTTGTTCCCACGAGATAAGGTTAAATCATCGGTAAGTGACCCATTCAGCCCCGGCCTGTTCCAGGTGACTAAAGTTATTCATATAATCAACGCTTAGCCTTGAGCCGCTGAATAACAGGCGGGTCAGACTGGTATTGCGTATTTGCTGATTGATTCGCATTGCCTGTTGATCTGACAGTTGCATAATGTGCTGTAAGATCACGGAGATTGTGCCACCGGAGGTGAATACCAGAATGGTTTTTGCGGTTCCGGCACGAGTGATTATGTCATTCAGAGCGGTAATGCACCGTTGTTTGAATTGTGGCCAGCTCTCCTGATAGTCATCATCAAACTGTCCGGACTGCCAGCGGTGAAAAGCACTAAAGAATTCCCGTTCAAAATCTTTTAATCCCTGTAGCTCAGACCAGTCCTGTCGATAACGTTTCAACACCTCAATATGATTGAATTCATTAAAGCCCTGGTGAATATCAACAGGAAATTCTTTTTTGCTGTTGCACAGAAACTGATCCAGAGTTTGCTGGTGGCGTAGCATATCGCCCCGGTAGATTTGTTCAGGCGTGGGATGTGGCAAACTATGCCAGTATTCGCCGAGTATTTGTGCCTGTTTGTAGCCTGTCTCAGAAAGCTGGTCATAGTCAGCAGCGTCAAAAGAAGCCTGGCCATGACGTATCAGGTAGATAGCAGCCATTTAATTCCGGTGCTCCTTTTGTGGACTGGCTAGCTTCTGACCTTCGACTTTCATGTATTCCGCAAATGCTTCCGGTTGTGCACATTTAAACTGCCATTGTTGCTGTACAGTCTGGTGGGGTTGCAGCATAAAGGTTTGTTCCTCAACTGCATTGAATATCATCTGTGCAATGTCATCTGCAGTAATTTCTGATTTTTCCATCCAGCGTGCAACCCGCTCATTAACACCAGCGACCGTGGATTTCATGTTCTCCAGCAGGTTCGTGGCGAAAAAGGCCGGGCAGACTACCGTTGTCGCAATGTTGAATGGCGATAACTCTGCCTGCATGCTTTCAGACAGGGAAATGACTCCGGCTTTGGCAGCGGAATAGGCGCTCATATTGGGAGGGTTAAATAGTCCGGCAGCTGAGGCAATATTCACAAAATGGCCGGATTGCTGTTGTTTAAACAGAGGTGTAAACGCCCGGACACCACGCATAACACCGTTGAGATTAATATTCAGTACCCAGTCCCAATCCGCTAATGGCACGTCGTCAATTGGCCCGGCGGTACCGCCCACCCCGGCATTGTTCACTACAATATCAACACCACCCCAGCGTTCGGTGAGCGTTGTTGCCATTCGCTCAAGGTCTTCATAACGACTAACATCACAGGATAAATAACAGGCATCGTTACCGGAGGATTTCAGTTCATTGAGTGTTTCCTGTCCGCGCGCATCGTTGATGTCGCCGATGCAAACCCGATAACCTTCGCGGGCATATTTGAGTGCAATAGCTTTGCCGAGCCCACTGGCTCCCCCGGTAATAAAAATGCGGTTCATATTAGTTTCCTGTCAGGTTGGGTTGTCAGCAATAACAAGTTTATCCCAGGCATCCAGTGGATAAATTGGTCGTTTTAACTGCTGATAGTTTTCTTCCGCAAACGGTATATTGGACACGCCAGGTGCGTCGGCCAGCACAATATGCGCAGCTGGTGTTTCAAAAGTGGCGCGGAAGTGCTGGCGTGACTTAATGAGTATATAGCGTGCAGCAAAGGGGTCGATACCGGCATGGGTGAAACAACCCGGATCATATGGTTCCCAGCGCTCTTCACAGATTAGCAGCTGTGCGGCACCGGTATTCAATACCACGGTACGACCTAACTGCACTACCAGTCCGGTTTGCATCGGCCCCTGAATCGTAAAACGCCCATCCGTAATCTTTTCTACCCGGCCCCGACAACGCAAAGGCTTACCTGTTAATCCCAATGATGGTGTATCGGTATGTCCGCCAATGTCCAGTTCCACTTCACTGCCTTCGCCCTGACTGATCATGTAATCCACAGCTGCAGCATCCCACAGCGGGCCGGCAACAATTTGGTCACAGCCCTGTTGCAGCATTTCAGCCAGCACGGTCATATCGTCCGTATTACCACCGGCACCACAGCCATCGCTGAGATCAACAATGACAACGGGGGATTCCTGGAGTTGTCGTGCATGCTGTATCGATGCTGATAACGCCTGCGGCTTATAGGTAAATGCCTCCCGTTTACGCCAGATCTGTTCGCTGAGCTGATCCAGTAATTGTGTTCCTTGTGAAGGTGAATCTGTGTTGGTGTGGCGGGTTTCGGTAATCACCATAGACAGTGCTACGTGCGGAATATCTGCCAGAGGGAAACCGCCAAATAATGCGACATTGTGTAATTCCGGTTCGCTACAGGCGTCAATCACGTTCTCCATAATTGACTTCATCGGCTGATCTAATGGTGACTGCTTCAGCATATGTGTCATGATCGGTAACGTGCGGAAACATTGTCGTGTATTCACCTCGCCATCCAGTATTTTGAACAGTGTGGCGGTGGCGCGCTCTCCGGTTTGATACATATCAACATGCGGGTATGTGCGATATCCATCGATTACTGTGCTGTTAGTGACCATAGTTTCGGTAACATTGGCATGGAAGTCCAGTGCGACTGCGATCGGGATATCCGGCGCGCACTGACGAATCCGGCGCAGTAATTCACCTTCACCATCGTCATGGGATTCGGTCACCATCGCGCCATGTAAATCCAGCAGCACGGCATCACAGCCTTTTTCAATAGCGGCACAAATGCGCCCCGCTATTTCATCAAATGCTGTATCCAGCACCAGACCGCTGGGTTCAGCATAAGCGACGACCGGAACTTCAATCTCTGCATTACGCTCGCGTGCGATATCCAACATGGCAGCAAAAGCAAAATCAGCTTTGCCATAAGCACTGATTGCTGTTTCCCCTGCCGGTGGGTCGGTAAAGCCTGCGGGTGTGGCAAAGGCCTGTAACGGGGTTTTTAAAGAAGAGAAGGTGTTGGTTTCATGCTGAAACAGGGCAATAACAACTTTCATAGCCTGATCCTGGGTTATGAGAACAATTCGGGGGAAGCCCAAACAATAAATATTACTGATACTAACAGCCACATTACCAAGACATAACGGATGTGCCAACGGAACAGGTCGCCGCCGGAAACACCAAACTGATTACGAATAATGGCATTCATCCCCGAAAAAGGACTGGCGATTGTACCCAGACTCCACATGCTTAAATAGAGGACAGCGACCATATTGGGGTCACCTTCCAACGGTAACAGAAAGGGGCCAATGACACTGATGCTGACCACCGGATGAGCGCCCAGCAGCGATATAATAATACCGCCTGCCAGGAGTGCGCTGAGCAGGACGCCGCTAATACTGGTGAACGGGTGAAAATCACTGAATCCGGCAAAAACCGATTGAGCGCCCACGGATAATATGCCAGCACCCAGGAACAGACCCAGCTCACGGGACATTAAAGGAGCGCTGTTACGCGTATGTTCCCGAAATTTCTGCGTTTTTTCGTCGCTGCGTTTCACCAGTAGAAAAAGGGTTGTCAGTATGATTGCGGCGGCGCTGATCATTACCAGAATCGGTACCGCTGGCCACAGCTGATGTCCAATAATTACACTGCTGGCTAATAAGACCGGAACCCATAAGCTATCAGCCTGCATGGGGTAGCCGGTGAAAGTGCGCAGTTTCTGTAGTTTATTACCACCCAGTTCAAACAGAGTATAAAGCATGGCAATCAGGGTTAATGGAATCCCGATTGCCATTAACGAATACAATTCTGCTTCCGGGGAGTAGGTTAAAGCTACTGCCATCGCACCAAAAAAGGGAGACCAGAGGGCGGCGGTGGAAAAGGCCCGGCTTGCCAGCGTTGTTGACAGCTGGTTGATTGCATTGGCCTTATTAAAACGATCAGCCACTAATACCAGTATCGAAGCGTTGATGACTGAACCCAGCAGGTGAACACCTAACAACGTTTTTAGCGCACTGGCACGACCTGTTGGCAATGACTTATCGCTGGCTTGCATCGGGGCTGATAGTAATTTCAGAAAACTAATGCAATACAGCATGACAATCAGGCCATTATTTTGCAGAAGGATCTTTTCAATTGAAGCAGGGCTGCCCAGCCACCAACCCCAGAGCAGTAATAACAATCCAATCCCGGCAAGTGCCAGAAACTGCTTAAACTGTCCGGGGCGAAAGATCAGAAGCAACAAGAATGCGAGCCAGCCACACAGGCCACTCAGCCAACCTGGTATTTGCAACCATGCCGTAGAGCCAATATGCAACATCGCCATTATGAACAATAAGAGGCTGGCCAAGGTGGTGGAGGATTGAAATAGCATAGGTTTTGGCCGGGTTTTACGACTGAATTAAGGGGCTGGATTGTAGCATGGGCAGCTATTGATATTGTGCTTTATCGTAAGTTGTGCAGCCTTTTAGCATGTGTAGACAAGTGGCTCCCGGTTAGTGACCGTTTTGTGTTTTTAGGTACAACTGACCTGTCAAAAGATAGTTGTCTACGGTATCGGTAAATGGGGTAAACGTACCGTAAACTGCGTTCCTTGTGCAGAGGATGACACTGTAATCTCCCCGCTGTGAGCGCTAATAATTGAACGACTAATTGCCAACCCTAACCCACAGCCACCGGAACCATCCTCAGTTCCACGGGTGAAACGCTCAAACAGTTTGGGTAAAAGCGCATCCGGAATACCGCAACCATCATCATTAACACTAACCTCTACCCATCCGTCTGTTACTGTGGAAATCTCAGATTTCCATGCTTGGGGGGAGGGGGCTTTCATGTGTGTCACAGCAATATAAACATCGATTCTGCCACCTTCATTACAACCATAGCGCAGCGCATTATCCAATAAGTTATCAAACACTTCGCCAATCAATAGGGGGTTGCCATGAATCATCACCGTTGATTCATGGCACTGAAGGGAGATGTCGATACGTTGTTTATGCGCCAGTGCAGCGATATCTGCCAGTCGTTCACGCACGACCGGAATCAGGTTAAATTCCTGAAAGCTACCTTCTAAAGTACCCTGACTAATTCGTTCCATAGACAGTAACTGTTGGGTAAGCCGGGAAGTCCTGCGGGCAGCTTCAGTAACATCACTAATGCGTTCGCGGAGCAAGTGACTATCCTGGGTTCGTTCAGCAGCCTCAGCCTGGCTGAGCAAACCGGCAATCGGGTTACGCAGTTGGTGGGCAGCGTTGGCAATAAAGGCATTCTTTTCCGTAATGGAGTTTTGTACCTGCCCCAGCAAATGATTAGTCGCAGTGACCAGATTAGAAACTTCCCGGGGCACAGCGCG
>JBMZDK010000189.1:0-8198 GCA_049614265.1 Thiolinea sp. | reverse complement strand
GAACCTACAACTGCCCCTTAGGAGGGGGCCGTTATATCCATTTAACTATGGGGCCGCATAGTAATGAGGAGTACTTATCTTAACGCAAATCATGTGACTTGCCAGCGCTTTGCTGAAAAAAATCTATCCATCAGCTTCTGTTTCCAGTAAGCCGACAGCCTAAACGGCGGAACGTTCAATCGTAACTAACAAATAGCTTTGAACTAATTCGCGACTAATTTCCACTAAAGAAATAGGGAAAGCAAATAAAAGGCACCAGGAAGCCGTTTCAATCTCTCGAACCCACTCACCTCCCCCGAGGGGTGGGTTCGCTTTTATCAGGTCTTTGGTAGTGTCACTCCCCGTTGTCCCTGATACTTACCCCCGCGATCTTTGTACGACGTATCGCAAACCTCATCCGACTCAAAAAACAACATCTGTGCAACCCCCTCATTCGCATAGATTTTTGCGGGTAGGGTCGTGGTATTTGAGAATTCCAGCGTCACATGCCCTTCCCATTCCGGTTCCAGCGGAGTGACATTGACGATGATTCCGCAACGCGCGTAAGTCGATTTCCCCAGACAAACTGTCAAAACGGAACGGGGTATCCGGAAATACTCAACGGTGCGCGCCAACGCAAAAGAGTTAGGCGGAATAATACAAACATCTCCGGTAAAATCGACGAAGCTGTTTTCATCAAACTTTTTCGGATCAACAATAGCCGAATTAATATTGGTGAAAATTTTAAACTCATTAGCACAACGCACATCGTAACCATAACTCGACGTGCCATAAGAAATGATTTTTTCCTGATTAGACTCGCGCACCTGCCCGGACTCGAAGGGTTCAATCATGCCCTCCTGCTCCGACATGCGCCGAATCCAGTGATCAGATTTGATACTCATGCTTAAACTCCTTACTTAAAAACTCTGCCCCAGATAAAGGAAGGGCTGCATATTATAACTCTCAGTCTGCGCCACACCGATAAATGCCGGGCCGAGCGGTGTATCCGCCCCCAGAAAAACACTGGCACTGAACAATACGTCATCAGCATCAACGTCATCCAAGCGTTCCCAGGCATTGCCTGCTTCCAGCGTCCCGCCAACATAAAACTGTGCCAGCCCCGGCGAATCATACAGTTCATACATATAAATCAATGCCGTTGAAACCATATGATTACCCAACAGCTGATTCTCAGCCAAGCCAGACTGACGCCCCATGCCGCCTAATGTCAGTTGTTCGCTGGGCAGCACATTATCCGCGAAGGTACTGCCAATTTCACCATTGAATATAAAACGGTGTTTATCCTGCTGGAAAACCCTGCTGGCTTTAATCCACAAACGGTCAAAATCCTGATCTGAACCCAGCGCCTTAAAACCATGGGTATATTCAACAGAAAAGCGATGGCCTTCACTCGGTAATAAGTCATCATCGGTGGTATCTGAAGTATGCTGCAGCACGAGACCGGTTGATTTAATCCGCCGGTTAAAGTTGGGCACCGCCCCCTGCCCGGTTTTAATATCCGGTTCGATATAGCGGTAGAACAGTCCGGCCCTGCTCTCACCCCAGGCATCCAGTTCCCTGCCGACATCCAGCTGCAATCCAACTGCCCGCCCGCGCACTTCGGCAACACGCTCTTCCCCCTGATAAAAGAAGAAATCGCGTTGCTCATTCCAGAACCGGGTATCAAAAAAAGCATCCTGTTCCGGAATCGGCTGATAAAAAGCTGAGTCAAACCGGATAGTGTCACCAATAATCAGGCTATTGCTCCATTCTGCCCCACGGTTATTCACCCCCAGCAGGGTATGCTTAGCTCCCATCTGATAGCGTGAATTGCCATCAAGATCATCCGCTATCGATATGCCAAACCGCAGGCGTTGATTACCACCGGATTTTTTCCGCGCGTTAATTGATAACACCACCCCACCCTGCTGATCCTGCTTTATGGTGTGATCGACTAAATCAAAATATTCCAGTCCGTGAATATTCTCTAAACCACGCTGTAATTTCGCAGCATCAAAACGATCGCCCACTTTCAAGCCCAGTTCACGTTTTAAAATCGCATCCTTTAACACGGAATCATTTTTAATATTAATACGGTTAATTTGTTTCCCATGGCCAATATGATTTTTCTGCGTCTGTTGTTTTTGAGCTAGTTTGACACCTTTAGGGTTTAACGCTTTTAATTTTGCCAATACCGTCCGGGCCGCTTTTTCACCCAGCGGAATTGTTTCCGCCACCCGGTCAAAGTCCAGATTACCAATATCCTTCGTACCCGGCTCAACCAGGACATCCCGGCTCGTCATTTTAGCCAGCTCAGGCTGCGTAGTTTTCAGCATCATCAACTGCATCGCCTGCAGAGAAACCGTCACCGCAGAATCCAGTTTATCCTTCTTTTCCAGAAAGGTCGGAATATTCACGACAATCAAAATATCTGCCCCCATTTGCCGGGCAATCGACACCGGCACATTATTGGAGACAAAGCCATCTACCAGAATTTTGTTATTAATACTGACCGGCGAAAACATGCCCGGTATAGCCATGCTCGCCCGCACTGACTGGGCCAGATTACCTTTCCTTAACACCACCGGTTCACCGGTTTCAATATCTGTCGCAACGGCTCGAAAAGGTATGGGTAAACGGTCAAAATTATGAATATGGCCTACCGGTGCAAATAGCTTCCGCAATTCAAACATAAGTTTCTGTCTGGTCACTAAGCCGCTGGGAGTTTTTAATTTACCCTTACGAATGCCTAACTCAAAATTCCGGAAAAAACCGGAACCGGCACGTTTCTGGTGAAATCCCTGATCGCTGCGTGACTGGTCATCAGCAAACAAACTGATCCAGTCCAGTGAATTCACGGTCTTTTCCAACTCAGCAGCACTTAAACCGGAGGCATAAAGGCCGCCAACGATAGCCCCCATGCTGGTGCCCGCAATCATATCAACAGGAATATTGTGTTCTTCCAGCACTTTCAGCACACCAACATGCGCCACTCCGGCAGCGCCACCACCGCCCAGAACCAAGCCCACTTTCGGACGAGCCTCAGCCACAGAGAATACACTGAGAACAACGCTGACCATTAAGATATAACGCAGAAATGCCATATTACCCACCAGAAAAAATTAAACCGGACGCAAGCTCCGGTTTAATTAATAGATAGCCTGTCAAAAATTTTCAAGTATCAATCTAAATACCCCCGGAAACAGAAGTATAAAATACCTGATAACTTTTACAT
Source organism: Thiolinea sp. (assembly GCA_049614265.1). GTDB lineage: Bacteria > Pseudomonadota > Gammaproteobacteria > Thiotrichales > Thiotrichaceae > Thiolinea. The sequence goes on along the minus strand of JBMZDK010000189.1, from coordinate 4,981 downwards.
GCGTACTGATTGTTTTAGCCAAATACCCGAAAATCAGACATTCTGAATTTTGATTGTCGGGAATTTCGCACTGTAATCCTTACCCTGACGCGCCAGCTTTGCACTCGCCCGGCGGGCAATATCTTTATAAATTGCAGTAATTTTTCCATCAGGATCTGCAATTACAGTTGGGTTGCCACTATCAACCTGTTCACGGATACCACGATCCAAAGGCAAACCACCCAGGTAATTGACATCGTATTGGTCAGCCATACTCTGCCCGCCACCTTCACCGAAGATATGCTCGACATGTCCGCAGCTGCTACAGATATGCATACTCATATTTTCCACCACACCCAGAATCGGCACTTCAACCTTCTCGAACATCTTCAGGCCTTTGCGTGCATCCAACAGTGCAATATCCTGTGGTGTAGTGACAATCACCGCACCGGATACCGGAATTTTCTGTGACAATGTCAATTGGATATCACCTGTTCCCGGCGGCAAATCAATAACCAGATAATCCAGGTCACCCCACTGGGTATCATTCAGCAGCTGCTCCAGCGCCTGTGTCACCATTGGCCCACGCCAGATCATCGGTGTATCTTCATCAATCAGGAAACCAATCGACATTGCCTTCAGACCATGGTTCTGCATTGGATTTAATGTCTTACCATCTACGGATTCTGGCTGACCGCTAATACCTAACATGCGAGGCTGACTTGGCCCGTAAATATCCGCATCAAGGATACCCACCTTTGCACCATCCGCCTGTAACGCCAGCGCCAGATTCACTGCTGTCGTCGATTTACCTACACCACCTTTACCGGAGGCAACGGCAATAATATTCTTAATGCCTTCCTGACGCTTCACCGTCTTCTGTACAGCGTGCGCGCTGATTTTAGTTTCAACACTCACCTCAACTGACGCGATACCATCAGCACCTTCCAGTAACGATTTTACCTCTGCAGCCAGCTCCGCCTGATAACTGCCTGTCGGATAGCCCTGCACAATGCGCACAGATACCTTGTCGCCATCAGTCTGTATGTCCTTAACCTGTTTTGCAGCAACAATATCCTGTTCAAGATAACGATCCTGAACCCCGCTTAACAACGCTTCCACCTGATCGCGTGTTACTTCAGCCATGCCTGACTCTCCTCAAAGAAACCTGAAAGAAAACGGCTGGATTCTACACCATCTATAGAGGCTGCCGAAAGAAGCATTACAAAGCAAGGCTGAATCTAGCAGTGCTAATTAATACAACAAATTGTGATATTTTTAACCGAAACCATAGTAACCAACCGGCATAATCTGTCACCGGTAACAACAAACGTTTCAAAACAGGAGAAAAAAATGCTGTCAATAACCACAAAAGGTAGAAGCAAGGGCATCTTCATACCCCTCATTATTCTGTGTTTTACGCTGTTTTCGGGTTGCACGGTTACCATGATGAGTCCGTATGACAACAAAACTGATCTGCGCATCGAAACCTTCGGCAAAACCGTTAACAGCCTGATGTTTCATCTTGAGGAGCTGGATGCCAAACAGCCGGAATGCCGTTATGAAAACCATGTTGACACCTACCGCGATTTAAAAGTCCAGCTGCAAACCATGGATATGCATGAACAGGCAAAGCCAAACAACACCATTACTCAACAACAAATTGCCACACTCCAGGAACGCCTCAATAGCTTTATTACCGATCATAAACGTATCTGTCAGCCAGCGGTTGCTGTCAGCATAGCGCAAAAACAAATCAATATGATGCTGGGCCACATCCTGAAACTTGAACGCAATAAACGCGGCGCCAGAAAACACAAACTATTAATACCGGGGAAAAAATAATGGGACTAAATAAACGTGAACTGCGCGACCAAATGCGCGAAGCAACACGCAGAGAACTGGGCGCATTGTGGCCGGATGTACGGGAGTACTTTGAGGCAGAAAACCGAAAACTGGTCGAAACCCTGAAAATGATTGCATTACTAAAAGCCGCCGGAAAGATTGACCACCTGACAGCACAATCACTGCTTGAAGGCCAGAAAATGGTACGGAGAACGCTGCTACTTACGGTAGAGGGACTTACCACGATCATGATTGAAAATACGCTCAATGCAGCACTGGACTCTATTCGCGAAGCGGTTAATACTGTGCTGGATTTTGACCTGCTGTAAAACAGGGAGCAGGCAACCATTACCGTTCAGATAGTTTAATAAAGGGAGTATTTCATGCAAACCGACAACGCCAAACCACGTATTGGGCTTATTGGCCCCGGTATTATGGGCAAACCAATGGGCATGAACCTGATGAAAGCAGGCTACTCTCTGAGCGTCTATGCGCGCCGTGAAGCCAGCGCAGAAGAACTGATGGCAGCAGGAGCTGACTTTCACAGCACACCTGCTGAGCTGGCAGCTAATGTCGATATACTGATAGCGATTGTTTCCGACACACCGGATGTTGAAGCCATATTAATGGGCGAGAATGGAGTGATGGCGGGCGCTAAAGAAGGTCTGCTTTTCATCGACATGAGCACCATTTCCCCGGTTGCTACCCGTGACTTTGCGGAGCAGCTTGCAGCAAAAGGTATCCGCATGCTGGATGCTCCGGTTTCCGGTGGCGATATTGGCGCCATCAACGGCTCACTCACCATTATGGTTGGCGGGCAGCAGGCAGACTTCGACGAAGCTCTCCCCGTTTTTCAGGCGATGGGCAAAACAATTACTTTGATTGGTGACCACGGTGCCGGGCAAATGGTGAAAGCTTGTAATAACGTCATCATCGCACAAACAGTGATTGCCGTTAGCGAGTCTTTCGAAATGGCGAAACAGGCCGGTGTTGATTTGGCCAAAGCACGTGAAGCGCTTATGGGGGGGTTTGCCGGCTCGAAGGTCATGGAAATCCATGCGCAGCGGATTATTGATGATACCTATATTCCCGGCTTTAAGGCCAAGCTGCATCATAAAGACCTGCAGATCGCAGCAAAAACCATCGATGCCTTTCAACTAAACCTACCGGGTTCGCAGCTGGCAGCAGATTACATGGCACGCCTGGTTGAGCAGGGAGATGGCGAAATAGACTCTGCAGGCGTTGCAAAAATCGTGCAACAGGAAGCTCATAAAGGCTAAGTTTTCGTCAGCGCAGTTTGTCATTTTACAGCGGAGTGTTTTAGCTTTTACAACACTCCGCCAGCTTGCTATCATCCGCGCCTTGCTCAAAACCACGCATTAATTCAATGATGAATAACAGGCTTGTGCAACAGCTGCTGACAATAGCATTGCTGTTTCTTATCCCCGGCAGTTTACTGGCTGCAGGCAGCTCATCAGGCGGCACCCCGCTCAATCTCACCACACACTTTGTTGGCTTGTTTGCTCTGCTGCTCTTTATCGTAGCTTATGTACTGGTCGCGTTAGAAGAAGTGACCGCACTACGCAAATCAAAGCCGGTCATCATCGCCGCTGGTATTATCTGGGCGGCCATCGCCTTAGTTTACGCTGGTACTGATCTTAAGCACCTCCCTGCGGAAATGGCACGCCATAACCTGCTGGAGTATGCAGAACTGGCACTGTTTCTTCTGGTGGCAATGACTTATGTCAATGCCATGGAAGAACGTGCCGTATTTGATGTTCTGCGCGCGTGGATGGTCGGCAAAGGCTTCAGCCTGCGTCAGGTCTTCTGGCTAACCGGACTGCTTTCATTTGTCATTTCACCGATCGCCGACAACCTGACTACCGCCCTTCTGATGTGCGCAGTGGTCTTGGCAGTTGGAGGAGATGATAAAAAATTCATTGCGCTAGCCTGTGTGAATATCGTAGTAGCCGCAAATGCCGGGGGGGCCTTCAGTCCATTTGGTGACATCACCACACTGATGGTCTGGCAAAAGGGTATCATTCCGTTCTGGGATTTCTTTGTGTTATTTATCCCGGCACTAATCAACTGGTTAATTCCGGCAGCTATTATGCACTTTGCTGTCGCCAAAGGGCACCCGGAGACCAGCTCCGAGAAAGTCCTGTTTAAGCGCGGCGCACTGCCAATCGTAGGATTGTTTCTCGCCACTATCGCTACCGCAGTCATTTTCCATAACTACCTGCATCTACCTCCGGTGATTGGTATGTTTACCGGCTTAGGCTACCTGCAGTTTTATGGGTATTACCTGAAACGCACTTACAGCAGTCAGTACATGTTGAAAAAATATCAGATTGATGAAGAAGAGTTATACCGTAATCAACGTATTGGCAGCATGGTGCCCTTCGATATTTTCACCAAAGTCTCACGCTCCGAGTGGGATACCCTGCTGTTCTTTTATGGCGTGGTTATGTGTGTTGGTGGCCTGGGCTTTATTGGCTACCTCGGCTTAGTATCAGAACTCATGTACGGCACATGGGGAGCGACCTACGCTAATATTGCTGTCGGCGTTTTGTCAGCAATTGTAGACAATATACCGGTGATGTTTGCTGTGCTGACTATGGAACCGTCAATGTCCGAAGGACAATGGCTGCTGGTCACACTAACCGCTGGTGTTGGTGGCAGCTTACTCTCTGTTGGCTCAGCCGCAGGTGTTGCCCTGATGGGGCAGTCACACGGCATTTATACCTTTGGCAGTCACCTCAAATGGACACCAGTCATCGCCCTCGGTTATGTAGGAAGTATTGCCGCTCACATGGTATTAAATAAAGGGCTTTTCTGACCCACATACCTCTGTCAATCAGATTTACCTTTGTGCGGGAATCCAGGTATCCCGCACAAAGTTTCCGGCAGCCTTAAAGAAAAAAATTAAAAATATTCTGTTTCTTTGTCAACCGATCACATTTCCTGTCGTTTACAGCGCTCCTCAACGATAACGAAGACGCTAAACCGGAGATTGGCAATGCAACTGACAAAAAAATTATTGGTATGTATTCTTTTAGGAAGCAGCCTCGCAGGCTGTGGCGGAAGCACGGATGAAACAACCGATAATGTTACCGGTGTAAGGCCAACCACTACTACCGACACAACAACAAATACC
>JBMZDK010000188.1:0-8212 GCA_049614265.1 Thiolinea sp. | reverse complement strand
TAATTAAGAGTTAACACTTTACGGCTATGTGTTAATCAGACGATACACCCAGTTCAACATTGCGATCCGCTATGCGCATGACATCATCATCCTGGTGTGTTACTAACAGCACAGTCTTCCCAACATTATCAACCTGCGAACGCACCCAATCAGCAGCCAGCACACGACTCTCATTATCTAATCCTGTAAATGGCTCATCCAGCAATACAATCGGCTCCGGGCGCAACAATGTCCGCAATAAAGCAATGCGCTGCCTCTGCCCACCGGAAAGCTGTCCCGGTTGACGGGTCAGCAAATCCCCAACCTGTAAAGCTTTAGCAGCAGATAAAATTCCTTTATCCCGAGACTGATGTTTCAGGTGACTTAGCCCAAGATTAAGATTATCCATTATACTAAGGTGTTCAAACAAATTATGCGCCTGGAATAACATGCTGACAGGTCGTTGTTCCACAGCCTGTCCTACCAAAGAGACACCCTGCCAGCGGATATCACCACTAAGCGGAATAAGAAAACCGGCAACTGTATCTAACAGGGTTGACTTCCCCACACCGCTACGTCCCTGAATTGTGAGCAGGGTACCCGGATGAACGACAAAGTCATAATGCAACACCTGACTACCACGCTGCACAGCCAGCTTATCAATTTCCAGCATCAGACTGTTTCCTTGTTAAACGGGTAGATTGCTCAACCAACAGAATAATCAAACCACAAATCAGCAATAACAGAAAAGCAGCTAATGACGCTTCGGTCATACGATAAGTGCCCGCATAACTATAAATCAACCAGGGCAATGTCATCCAATCCTGTGTACCAAAAATAGAAAATACGGTTACATCCCCCATAGCCAGAACCAGAATCAAACTTAGGGTTGAAAGTGCATTCTGCTTCCACCAGGGCCACTCAACCCTTAAGCGTTGTACAGGGGATAATTTCAGGGCAACACAGAGACGCTGGTACTGATCATCAAACTGTAACAGGCGCGGACGTATTTGCTGCACTGCGAATGGAATAATAACCAGCGTATTCAACAGTACTACGAAGAATACACTCCACCCCAATTGATCCACTTTCCCCGGCAATGCCAACAGAGCAAACACAAATAAGCCAACAGATAAAACCATTGCAGGAGCAACAAGAGTATGCGTTGCCAACCATTCTAAAAACCACTGCAGGTGCTTGTTATTCTTTAAGCGGACATAACGCAATGGCAAAAGAACCAGATAAGCCAGTAACAACGCCAGCATCGCACAGGTAATACCCAATAACAGTGTGTTAAGCAGAGGCCAAAAGACATGCATATTCTGCCAGATGTCAGCATCAAGCCTGAGTAAGCCCGGAAACAATGAAAGTAGCGGCAGCAGCAGACAGATAGCCGTTAATAGATATATGGCACCATGAACAGACCTGAAAAAAAAAGCTGGCACAGGCCGGTAATCACCAGAACTCATGTCCACAGACAACCAGTTCACAGCCCCCGCCCGTATCATTAACAGGAAAAAGCCACCGGCAATCACAAATTGTACCCAGGCTAAAGTTAACGCCTCAGGTATATTGAAATCATATTTCAACGCCTGATAAATTGCCACTTCCAGAGTCGTGGCCTGTGGCCCTCCCCCCAAAGCCAACACCACCGCAAAGCTGTTGAAACACAAAACAAAAATAAAACCAGTCAATAAAGGAAGATACCCACACAGCACCGGCCATTCAACGACACTCCAACGCCGCCAGCCGGTTAATTTTAGCTGTGCGGCCAAACGCCAACTGGTATCGGGAATGCTCTGTAACTGTTGAAAGAGTGTGCGTATAGCGAAAGGCATATTCAGAAACACATGGGCCAATAAAATGCCCTGTAGCCCGTATAAATTCCAGTCTTCTCCCAGCAAGGGAGTTAACCAGCCAGAACGGCCCAGCAATGCAACCAATCCGGTAATTAACACCAGCGTCGGCAGAACAAAACATAACAGGCAAAACCCAAGGAAAAAACGCCGCCCCCATAAAGCCGGCACATAATACAAAGCACGGGCCACTGGCAATGCCAGCAGAACAGATAACAAGGCGCTCAGTGCAGCCTGCTGCAGTGAAAACAGCAATACCCCCGTCAAATAAGGGTCGGCCAGTAACGACCAGTCAGCTTCCTGATCATCAAAGCCAGACAGTGCCACAAAAGCCAACACCGTAGGCCCGATAATTAACCCCAGAGCAATATACCCCAGATAATGCAGCCGGAATCCACGTTTCCGGCTGACAATCTTATTCATCGGTTATTTATTTCACTGCTGAAGTTCGCCACTCTTTTATCCAGCTCTTCCGGTTTTGCGCAACTTCTTCCGGTGTAAAGCCAATACGTTCTGGCTGAACCAGCTCTGAAAAGGTATCCGGTAGTTCAACGTCCACCACAGGCAACATCCAGTTAGTAACCGGCAAGATTTTTTGCGCTTCCTCTGAGATGAGAAACTGTAAAAATTGCTGCGCAAGCTCAGGCTCAGCAGCAGACTTCAAACGCGCCGCCACTTCAATCTGTGCAACATGGCCCTCAGCAAACAGGGCAGCTTTATACTGATCTTTCTCTTCAGCAATTATGTGGTAGGCAGGAGATGTGGTATAGCTCAGTACATAATCAGCACCACCCTCCAGAAACATGCTGTAAGCTTCCCACCACCCTTTCGTTACCGTCACTGTATGCTGCGCCAGTTGTTTCCATGCCGCATCAGACTTATCGCCATAAACCCGCTTCATCCAGAGCATCAGACCCTGTCCCGGTGTACTGGTACGAGGATCCTGGTAGATGACTTTCGCATCAGACTCAACCAGTGCCTTCAATGATGCAGGTGGTGTTGTGATCTTGCTACTGTCATAAACAAAAGCAAAGTAACCAAAGTCAAAGGGTACAAACTGCTGATCCTGCCAATTCAACCCGGCTTTCAATCCGTCTGTTTTAATGCCATGATCAGCAATCAAATCAGTTGCACGGGCCTCTTCCAGCAGAGCATCATCAATGCCCATAATAACATCCGCCTTGCTGTTCTTGCCTTCAATCCGCAAGCGGTTAAGAATGCTGACCCCATCTTCAGCAGCAACAAACTTCAAATCACAATTACATTGTTTCTCAAAGGCTTCTTCCAGCTTTGGGCCAGGACCCCATTCAGAAACAAAGGAATCATAAGTATGCACAGTTAATTCAGCTGCCTGCACAGAGCCACTGAAAACCAGAGCAGAGCAAAACATCAACGAAGATAATGCAACTGAATAAGCTGCCGGAGATGGACTAAATTGAGTAAGAGGTGATGTGAATATTTTCATCGTGGTTGAGTACCTTAAAACAAGTAATTCAATATAAGGACACAACGGCACAGGGCGGGGTTTTTATCTCTTCCCTACGCCGGTATCAGCCGGATCAGGTTCTGCGGGTTTGTTTAAAACATCTCAGCCAATTCAAAAAAAGGCACCCCGAGAGCACGAGATGGATTTAACAATGGTTTATGGAGAAATGCAATAGGCTCTTTTATTCATGATGATATTCATTCTATGGAGAAAAACCGGCTGATATTGGCTCCGGGTAATACCCCATTAACAAAATTTGCGCTGTGGTTAATGAAAGAATTGCTTATTTTCTGCAATAATCAGCGCTTCCGCACATTAGAAAACACTAAGTACTATGAAAATGGTTAATACCACACGGGCTATCTGTACCCTGTCTCTTTTGCTGCTGACCGCTCCCCTCAGTGCGGCCAGCCAGTTTATCGGCATGAATACCAACGAGGCTGTCTGGTTTGACTCCAGTGTCCCGTTTGCAAATTTATTCCATACTGCTGAGCCTTTCAAAACCAACAAATACACGAAAGGTAATATCAGCTATGATCGCAATGGCTGGGTGAGTAATCTGAATGGGGGGCAGGCCGGTTCATATTTTGCGCGCTGGTTACCTGTTGGCACTCTGCCTCAGGGTAACTACACCGTCACTTACCAGGGCAGCGGTCAGCTTAACTACATGGAAAGCGCTCAACTGATACAACGTGCACCCGGGCGAGATATTATTCGACTGGCGCCTGACAAAAATAATGAAATCTCTGCAGCACTGGTTATTGTTAAATCTGATCCGGCAAATCCGGTGCGCAATATCCGGGTGACTTTACCCGGCGGTATCTGTCAAAACAACCCGTTCAAACGGGTACAAAGTGCCAACCAATGTGGCGGCAAACAATTCCTCCCTTTTGCACAACCGGGGAAACGTGTTGTATTCAACCCGGATTACCTGAACTTCATGCGCCAGTTCCGCACTGTTCGTTTTATGGGAATGTCCGGAGTCACCCGCAATGACCGTGAGCGCTCATGGGGCCACCGCGCTCATCTTGAAGAGGCGACCTGGAGCGGGCACTATGGAGAACGTGGCATTCCACTGGAAGTGATGGTGGATCTCGCTAACACACTGGGGGCCAATGCCTGGTTTAATATCCCTCATCTTGCTGATGCTGATTACGTCCAACGCTATGCACAATATGTAAAAGACCACTTACGCCCAAACCTGAAAGCTCATGTTGAATACAGCAATGAAGTCTGGAATCCGGTATTTTCACAGGCCCAATATGCCCGGCGGGAAGGTTATCGTGATCAGCTTGATCCTGATCCGTTAGTAGCAGGCATGATGTTCTATGGTTTTCAGAGCAAACGGGTTTTCCTGATTTGGGAACGTGTTTTTGGTAAGCAGAAAAATCGCCTGGTGCGGGTTCTGAGTGGCTGGTTTGGCAACCCGGCACTAACGCCACATATCCTTAAAGCATCTAATGTTTACCAACAAACCGACATGTTTACCGTAGCCCCCTACTTCTATGCATCTCAGGACGCCCTGATGAAAGCCCGTAACGTCAATGATATTTTCAAGCTGATCAATGGCAAGCAACATTATTCGCTACAGCAGGCGCAAAAACACCTGCAAAAACATGCTGAGTTTCTACGTCCCTACAAAGTGCCGCTGGGTGCTTATGAAGGTGGCCAGCACCTTGTCCATTACGGCACTAAAAGCAAGAAACAACACCCCAACCCGGTACTGATTGCAGCTAACCGTGACCCAAGAATGGAACATGCCTATGTGCAATTATTGAATGGCTTTCGTCAGGCCGGTGGCAAACTCTTTATGGCTTTCTCCTCACCACGTGCGAATGCACATTTTGGCTTCTGGGGCATTAAAGAACATATTAATCAAAACCCGGCGCATGCACCAAAATACCGGGCATTGACAAAGTTCTAATCACTCTGCCCTGCGCTATACTTTGGCTACGGTTTGCAGGGCATTAAGTCTGCATTAGCCTGTATGATTGATAATTCACCGGGATCGTGTTCTCACGGCAAATAAATATGGGAAAAATAACAGGATAACAAAGATGACTAACCATTATGAACCTGACCTCCCCCCTTCTTTGCAACCCGTAAACCAGCAAGGCAGCCCAACAGAATGGATGCCACTGGAACCGGGTGATTATGGATATACCGGCGGTGAAAGCAGTGGCTACACCCTTGATAACATTGGAGGCATACCCTCAGCAGCAAGCGACCTGGATTTTCTGTCCACCACTTTTCTGCTGGGTAATGTTGGTGCGCCTTTTGTTATTGGTCTGGCTGTCGGTTACTTTGCCAAAAAAGTACTGAAGGTTGCTTTATTTCTTGCTGGCGGCGCTATCGTTTTTTTATTTGTTAGCGAATATTACGGAATGACCACGCTATCTGATAGCGGATTACAAAATGCTGCTGATGCCGCTACCAATATGGCACGACAATCAGGTGGTTTTCTGATGGATCGCCTGTCACGCATTTCAGCCAAAGGTGTTAGCGCTGTCGCGGGTTTCCTGGTTGGCCTTAAGTTCGGTTAATATACCTGACTAATACATGCTCAATGCGGATAGGTAAACTTATCCGTTTTCCCGCCGCCGTAGCCACCCCGTCAAACTGAGCCGCTCCCGACTGGCAGGCAGCACCTCATGATAAAAACGCTCACTGAGAAAAACGACCAATGTTCCGCCCTGCGGAATTATATCAGTATAAGACTGTAAATCCGTTTCACTGGTATAAAGCCGTAACTGCCCCCCTTGCTCCATTAGCCAGTTATCATTCAGATACAAAATAAAAGTCAGCATTCGTGACGAACGACCATGGAAATTATCAATATGCTTTTGATAATGACCTCCGGACGGATATAGCGCGAAGTGTACTTCAGTTTCAAACAAGCCAAGGTATAAAGCCTGATTTATCTGCAACCGGAGCTGGTCAAGAAACTGCTGCAGATCAGCCAACGCCGCATTTTCAGCATTCACTTGCTCATCCAGCCACATAATCTGGTCGCTGCGAATATTGGGGTTGCTGACTTGAGTATTACCCGAACCAATACTGGCTTGCCGGAATTGCCCTTGCTGCAAATAATGCTCTGCCAGCTCACGAAGTGTTTGCAGTTGGCTATTTGAGAGGAAACCGGGCAGTTCAACCCACCCGGTTTCTATTAAAGCAGAGAGAATATTCTCAATACAATCAATGTGGAGGTCGTTTTCCACATTCAAACATAGCTCTTTAATGCGCTGAAATTCTTAACCGCCAAAGCTACTGACCATGCTAATCATAACGCCCGCAGCAATCGCAGAACCGATAACGCCAGCAACATTTGGCCCCATTGCATGCATGAGCAAATGGTTATGCGGATTGGCTTCCTGACCAACTTTATTCGATACCCGGGCTGCCATAGGCACAGCGGAAACCCCAGCCGACCCTATCAGCGGATTAATCGGATCTTTAGAGTACTTGTTCATCAGCTTCGCCAGCAATACACCACAGGCAGTGCCGATGCAGAACGCAACCGCCCCCAGTAACAAAATACCCAGAGTCTCAAAGCTAAGGAACTTATCCGCACTCATCTTGGAACCAACACCCAGGCCCAAAAAGATAGTGACAATATTAATCAATGCATTCTGTGCGGTATCACTGAGGCGATCAACCACACCGGCTTCACGCATCAGATTACCAAAGCAGAACATTCCCAGTAACGGTGCTGCTGTTGGCAGGAACATGGCAACCAATACTAATAACAGCAATGGGAAAACAATTTTCTCAGTTCGTGAAACAGGACGCAGTTGCTCCATCTTGATCGCACGCTCTTCAGGCGTAGTCAGCGCTCGCATAATGGGCGGCTGAATAATTGGTACCAGCGCCATGTAAGAATAAGCAGCAACTGCTACCGGGCCTAAAATATCAGGCGATAGCTTACTGGTAACAAAGATAGCCGTTGGCCCGTCAGCACCACCAATGATACCGATTGAAGCCGCATCATTAATAGAGAAATCAAAGATTCCCAGAGCACTAAAGCTGACTGCTCCCAGTACTGTGGCGAAAATACCGAATTGCGCAGCAGCACCCAGTAATAACGTTTTCGGATTTGCCAGCAAAGGGCCAAAGTCGGTCATTGCACCGACACCCATGAAGATAATCAGCGGGAACATACCTGAGGCAATACCTGCCTCATAAATGTAATACATCATACCACCGGGACTAACCAGGTGGCCGGCTGCATCATATACCGGTGCTGCTTCAAAGCCTGCACCCGGCACATTAACCAACAGCGTACCAATACCAATCGGCACCAGTAGTAATGGCTCAAACTTTTTATTAATCGCCAGATAAAGCAGAATCAGGCCAACCACCATCATTGCTGCCTGACCGACACCAAGCTGGGCCAGACCAGAATCCTGCCAAAGTGATAATAACTGTTCCATGACGACTCCTTAGCCCAGTTTGACTAGTGTATCGCCAACTGCCACGGCGTCACCTTCCTTAACCACCACATCAGTGACCACACAGGTCTTGGGCGCACTGACTGCCGTTTCCATTTTCATCGCTTCCAGAATAATCATGGTTTCGCCCTCCTCAACTTCATCACCGGGGCTAACCAGAACCTTAAAGATATTGCCCGCCAGCGGTGCCGGGAAGGATTCACCCTCGCCACCAGAACCTGCCTGCGCAGCTCCTGCTGATGCGGCAACAGCCCCTCCTACAGGAGCAAGGCCAGTGATATCTCCGCCATTACTGACTGTCACCGTATAGCTCGAACCCTCGACTTCAACGGTGTAGATTTCCTCGCCATCATCACTCAACACAGTATTGCCTTCATTGCCAGTAGGTACCGGTTCAAAAGCATCCGGGTTATTTCGGTTTTCCAGAAACTTCAACCCAACCT
>JBMZDK010000187.1:0-8260 GCA_049614265.1 Thiolinea sp. | reverse complement strand
TGTACAACCCTGAACTGCCAGAAAAATGGCTGCAACACTGATAGTTTTGATTAATTTTTTCATTGGGGTCTCTCCTGATAGTTGATCACATTACAAGCAGATCAAATAGTAGCCTCATTAGAAAAAATTTTGACCAATAATATTAGATTATCGCATAATAAATACATGATACCGCATCGCATTAAGCTTCCGTTAAGCTACATTAAAAAGCATACTTCTGGATATTATTATTCAAATTTACATTAACAGATGCCAAATGCAATAAAGCAACATTGCGCAACTCCTTGTTGCATATAGACAACAGAGGAAAATTCTTGCAATACACAATTGCATTTCTGTTCAAATATGTCACAATCAAAATGCACTTGCTAATAAATTGATCCGATTCCTACCGCGCATAAAACTTATAACTTAGGGTTTCAGGGCACCGTTCGTTATATCACCGGTTTCGCCAGCAAAATGTTCAGGTATCGGTCACGCCATCAAAGAGACAGAAAGAATATGCAACCTCAGAACAATAAAGTACTCAAAAAGTTGAGGCTGGAACAACAAAACCTATCACAAAATAAAATGGCTGATGCGTTAAGTCAGGCATTTCAGGAGGCGACAGGGCTTCGCCACGTTATCCAGCAACCCGATGTCTGCCGCCTCGAAAACGGCTCTGCATCTATCGATATTTTTAAACTGTTGGCCTATTCCTATTTATGTCATGTTGATATCAGCTATTTACTCCAGCGGGAGTATAAAAACCTGCTGCGTAATTCCGGTAGTGACATGCATATTAAAAACTTTCATGCTGATAATGAGGCTGAACAGCGTTTGCTGGAGCTGGAAAAAAAAGAACGCCTGCTCATTTCACCTGAATTTCCCTCCAGCTTCTTCCGACTGGATAAAACCAGTAAACGTTATCAACAGTTAAACTCAGCTGACTATGAAGCCAATGAGCTTTATACCATTGATTCTTTTATTAATTTCTTATTTTCACCCGTCGGGCAATATACACTTGATGACAAAAAAGCGATTCTCGAAGAATACATCCGCTATTTCCAAAATAATAATTTCCGTCAGCTGAATTTTTTCCCACGCTCTGTACTGCCTAAATACAGCCAGCTAACATTTATCGAACTGTTACCGGAACAAAAAATGCTACTCATTCCCGGCCCGATTACCCACTATGGTGAGGGAGATACCTTTATCGAAGTGCGCGACCAGGCTATCTACGATGCTGTCACCACGTTTTACCGCAGTCTGCGCACCTTTGAGAACAGTATGATTTATCTGCGCATTGGCCTTGAGGCACTGGAGAGAATGCGCGATGGCAGCCCAGCCCGTGATGCAATCACTTCATTTTCTATTGAAATCATGCGCACCCGCGATCTGAACGCAGTGGAAGCCATTAAATGTTTCAGTCCGGAAATTCAAAATATGCTGAACCAGTAAACACAGGGGAAAAACCGGATTAGCACTACCGACCTGACCTATTAAGAGAGGCGTGCGTTGCAACAGTTGATAATTGATATTCACAGACTGAGTAATTTTACTCCAACACCCACCGTGTAATATCACTGATCACCTTATCACCCTGTAAATCCCGCATCAGCATATGCCAACCGTTTGGATAACGAATTTGGCGGGCTTTACCTTTTTTCGGCAATCGCTGCCATAACATATTTACGGGCTTTTCCGGCACCAGTTCGTCCTTCTCGCCATATAACAACAAAGCCGGCAACTTTACCTTTTCTGCAGCAGCATAACTTTTATCCATCAAGTCAACCAAACCTGCCACAGCATCAATACGTGACTGCCGTATCATCCACGGGCTTTTCCAGATCCGCCGCAACATGGGGATATTATCTGACGGGCGGATTTTCAGGCTTTCTCCGGTAGGCGACCAGGCTGGCATCAGTGTTTTTGCAACATCCAGCGCCCAACGCTGATAAAACGGCTGTGTTTCACGTATCCAAACTGCAGGGGCAACCAGCACAATGCTATCCGCTGCGGATTTTTCACTCGCGGTCAGTAAAGTCACCGCGCCTCCCATTGACATACCAACCAGAGACAGGGGGATATTCGGGTGCTGCTTCCGAATGACCTGCAACATATCACGGGCATCACCCGCCATGCGTTCTGCGCTCGACCATAGACCCCGGTGTGCTGAACGGCCAAAACCCCGTTGATCAAATGCCCAGACAGCAATACCCTTCTCAGCAAAGCGTTGGCCAACATCATCAAAAGCACCGGAATATTCGTTAAATCCATGCAATAGCAGGATATTGGCTTTTGGCTGACCACTTGGTTGCCAGCGATAAACAGCTAACTCGGTACCATCACCCGCTGTCAGATAAGTACGCTGTGATAAAGCCGGCTCACGATGGCTTTTCCCCTCCGGCACACTGGCCGTTGTACAGGCCGTTAGGCAGAAACCTACAATACAAAGAAACAACCAGCGACTGGCCTTCCAATTACTTAACATCAGCTTTGCTTATTTTTTAGATCAGTCAGCAAACCCTAGCAGGACGCAGCACTTTACGCTACTCTAAAGGGGTAAACTATCATTACACACCATGTGTAAACAGGAATAAGTCATGAATCTGCAAGCCAGAGTCCGGCGTTCTGTTAACGTTGACTCACAGCAAAACATCAGCGGACGATGTCCGGCGTACTTCGCATAGGAAGAATGCGCAGAGTTCACTGCACGCCTGTATACTGAAATTCCTGTCATTCTCCCGGCCTTATGGATTGCCATCCTGATACGGCCACCCTACTATTCGCTTTTTTATCACCCCTAAAACCGGGACTGAATACCATGCTCCAGATATACAATAGTCTGCACAACCGCAAAGAAAAATTTGTACCGCTCGAAGCTAATAAAATCCGTATGTATGTATGCGGAATTACGGTATACGACTATTGCCACCTCGGGCATGCCCGTATGTTTGTGGTATTTGATATGGTTTACCGTTATCTGCAGTCAGCGGGTTACGACGTCACTTATATCCGTAATATTACAGACATTGATGATAAAATTATTAAGCGCGCGGTAGAAAACGGTGAGGTATTCAGTGACCTGACAGAACGTTTCATCACCGCTATGCACGAAGACGAACGCGCACTGAATGTGCTCCCGCCAACAGCAGAACCAAGGGCAACCGGTACTATCCAGCAGATGCTGGACATGATCGCTACCCTGATCGATAAAGGCTATGCTTACGTTGGCAGCAATGGCGATGTTTACTATGCCGTAGCTAAATTCGATGGCTACGGCAAACTGTCCGGGCGCAAGCTGGAAGATCTGCGGGCCGGAGAGCGTATCGCCGTCGACGAAGTAAAAAATGATCCGCTGGACTTCGTCCTCTGGAAAGCAGCCAAGCCTGACGAACCTGCCTGGGATTCTCCCTGGGGTCGCGGCCGCCCGGGATGGCATATTGAATGTTCAGCAATGTCACGTGACCAGTTAGGCGACCGCTTTGATATTCATGGCGGTGGACACGATCTGCAGTTTCCGCATCATGAGAATGAGATCGCGCAAAGTGAAGCCTGCATTGGCCATCAAACGGTCAACTACTGGATGCACAATGGCTTTATCCGGGTAGATGATGAAAAAATGTCGAAATCTCTCGGTAACTTTTTCACCGTGCGTGAAATACTGGAACGCTATAAAGCCGAGGAGGTACGCTATTTCATCCTCAATAGCCACTACCGCAGCCCGCTGAATTACAGCACTGAACCGCTGGATGGTGCCCGTGCTGCATTGACCCGGCTTTATACCGCGCTTCGTGGTTTACCGCAGGCTGAAGCGCCAGAAAATAGCGAACAGGAACAACGGTTCCGGGCCGCAATGGATGATGACTTTAATACAGTCGAAGCCATTGCAGTGTTATTTGAGCTGGCACGGGACATTAACCGGTTGCGCAAAGCCGGTGAAGAACCAGCGGCTTCGGTTCAGGGCGCACTCCTGAAAAAACTGGCGGGTATACTCGGCTTTCTGGAAACCGACGCAGAGGACTGGTTTAAGGGTACAGCAGACAGTGACGGCCTGTGTGATGACACCATTGATAGCATGATTCAGGAACGCGCAGAGGCCCGTGCTAACAAAGACTGGGCCAAATGTGATGGTATCCGTGATCAGCTTAAATCGCAGGGCATTGTGCTGGAAGATGCTGCTGGCAGCACTAGCTGGCGACGGGAGTAACAGCTCCGGCCAGCTCCTGAATTTGTGTTTTGCCACGCTTGATCCAGGCTTTAATCGTGCCGAGCGGTAATCCCAGCCGCCCGGCAATTTCTGAATGCGAGTAGCCTTCGTAGCAAGACATGACCAGGCATTCGCGCTGCGGGGCTTTCATTTGCTCCAGTGCCGCAGCTACCAGCCCCAGTTCTCCTGTCAGCGAGACATGTTTGTCCGGTGTACTATCTGCACTGACCAGCTCTTCAACTTCATCGCTGCTTTCATCCTGATAGTGCCGTACTTTCATCGCCCGTAATTTATCACGCGCCACATTACGTGTAATGGTCGCCATCCAGGTCATCGCACTACCACGCTGTTCGGAATAGCTGGCCGCATGTTCCCAGATTTTCATGAACGACTCCTGCAACACATCCTCACATAGTTCACGATCCCGCAACATGCGTAATAAAATACTGAATAACAATGGTGAACTTTGTTCATACAAAGCTTTGAAAGCCGCCTGATCTTTGGCCGCACTTTGAATCAGTAAGGCTTTGTATACGTCAGCTTTACACTCGTTTGTTTTGTCATTGCTATGTGCTCTCATCACAACCTCATACCATTGTTCGAAAAGATGGTTAAAAGTTTGTCCCGAAGTGGCTGTGAATTCTTAAACATTCTGTAAACTTTTTATGGAATAAAGTTTACAGATCCGACACAACAGACCGATTTTATAAAATGTTTATAATTTCCTGAACGTTTCGCAATAATATGCACATAGAATAAACATAACACCCACTAATGGATACGGTATGAATCACATAGCAATCGTTGAAGACGATGAATCAATCGCAGAAATGCTGGCCTTCCACATGAAGGCACAGGGCTATGAAACCAGCCATTTTGCAGATGGTGAACTGGCTCGCCAGAATCTGTTACAGAACCACTACGACCTGGTGTTACTGGATATTATGTTGCCAAACTGTAATGGACTCGACATCTGTAAAGAACTGCGGCAGCAAAAACCAGGGATACCTATTCTGATGTTAACTTCTCTGGATGGCGAAGCCGACCGTGTCATCGGTCTTGAACTGGGTGCAGATGATTACCTGACTAAGCCGTTTAGCATGCGCGAATGCGTAGCACGGGTAAAAGCCTTATTGCGCCGCTCACAGTTCAGCCGCAAAGAAAGCAACCCCACGCCCACCAGTCAGACAACTGATGAGCGCCTGCAAATAGCTGAATTGGTATTAGATGCAGCAAGCCGTGTTGTGACGTTGGGAGATATAACGATTGATTTAACTGCACGCGAATTTGAACTGCTGTTCTATCTGGCACAACATC
This sequence comes from Thiolinea sp., assembly GCA_049614265.1. Lineage (GTDB taxonomy): Bacteria > Pseudomonadota > Gammaproteobacteria > Thiotrichales > Thiotrichaceae > Thiolinea. Next base: position 2,751 of record JBMZDK010000187.1, on the reverse strand, counting down.
ATGGCCGGGTATATTCGCGCGCCCAGCTGTTGGACGCCGTCTGGGGTTATAGTCACGATGGTTATGAACACACCATCAACACACACATTAACCGACTGCGCAATAAATTAAAGCGCCCACCCGGAAAACCGGACTTCATCCAGACGGTATGGGGAGTTGGTTATAAATTCCTGTCTCCGGATGAGGATCTCGCATCATGATCAGAGGTCTGTATACACGCCTGGCTCTGGTGATGCTGACGGTTTTTCTCTTGTTGGGTGTGGTTTTATTCTGGGTATATGAAACTGCCGGACAACAGTTACAACAGGAAACCTCGCAGAAATTACACCTGAATCTGGCCAGCTATCTGGTACAGGATGTCGATTTATACTCGAATGGCAAACTGGATAATAAACAAACCAAAAAAGCATTCAACAAAGTCATGATGCTCGATCCCGGCACCGAGTTGTATATCATTAGCCCACAGGGAAAAGTGCTGGAATATGATGCACCGGATGAAAAAATCATTCAGCGCCAGATTAGCCTGGAGCCGATTAAGCAGTTTCTTAACGACAAAGAATCGTTACCCATTGTTGGTGATGACCCGCGATCACTAAAACAGAAGGTCTTTTCTGTAGCGCCAATTCCGGACAACAACGGTAATCTGCAATCGTATCTCTATATTATTATCCGCGGTGAAGCCTATGACACCGTATCGACTATCATCAATGTCAATAAAAGCTGGTGGCTGGGCATTACCATGGTTGCCGCTGCACTGGCATTTCTGTTACTCACCACCTTGCTATTATTTTACAAACTTACCCGTCCATTAGTACGCCTAAAGCGTGATGTAACTGCCTTCGAACAATCTGAATTTCGCCAATTTCCTGAACAAGCCTTGTCTTTAAGCACTCAAAACCAGCAACAAGGTGATGAGCTGCAGCAACTACGCGGCTCTTTCTATCGTATGGGCAGCAAAATTACCGAACAAATCGATTACCTGCATAAACATGACCAGCTTCGCCGGGAATTCCTGGCTCATGTTTCGCATGACCTGCGCACTCCTTTAGCGGGTATGCGGGCATACCTGGAAACCCTGCAAATAAAAGGCGATGCTCTTTCCGCAGCAGAGCGCAGTAACTTCCTGGAAAAAGCCCTGCTCACCAATAAACAACTCAGCAGTATGATCGATGAGTTGTTTGAATTAGCCCGGCTTGAACATGGACAGGTCAATATCAATCCTGAAGTGATTATGATCTCCGATCTGTTAAGTGACCTTTACGCATCACTCAGCGGGCTGGCTAATGACAAAGGCATCCGGCTCTCTGTGCAAATGGAAAGTGATAATATCAGCGTACTTGCAGATGTGGCACGACTGGAGCGGGTGTTTCAAAATCTGATTGGCAATGCCATCGTCTACACCCCCAGTGGCGGCAGTGTTACAGTCAACGTCAGAACCAGTTTTGACCGCAAAGTACTGATCAGTGTTGAAGACACCGGACAGGGTATCAGCACTGAAGAATTGCCTCATGTATTTGAGCCATACTTCCGCTCAACCAATGGGCAAAAGGCCTACCATGAAGGCAAAGGGCTTGGCCTGGCTATTGCATCCCGCCTGTTATCCCTGCATCACACCGAATTACAGGTCGAAAGCCAGCCGGGAGTAGGCACACGATTCCATTTTGAGCTGCCTGCAGATTGATTCTATTACTCAGGTGAGCCAGCCCTTTTTATACTACAATTCTCCTGAAAAATAGTTTTCAGATTATGACTCAGGAGTTTTTATATGGAATGTAGATCCCTGTTGGATAAGGTATTTTTCTGCCTGATAGAAAAACCTTAAGGCAATGCTATTCACTTATTATTGATAGGTAATAGTAATGACATTGCCTACGATACCTGATTACGCCTTAAAAGAAATTATTAGCCAAAACCAGTCGGCTACTATTTACCGTGCTATTCATGCCCCCCTTGCACGGGAAGTGGCATTAAAAGTCCTTATTAGCCCACCTGATGCACCATACGATCACACGGTCAAACGTTTTTTATCTGAAGCACGAATTTCAGCCAACCTTGAACACAATCACATTATCAATATTTATGATACCGGCCGACAGGGTGATTTGTGTTTCTTTTCTATGGAATACCTCAGGCCGGGCAGTTTGCGCCAAAAGCTAAATCAGGAACAACCCTTTAGCACTCAATGGATTACCGGCATTATCCTGCAACTGGCATCGGCACTCAGCTACACACATAACCGGGGCTATATTCACCGTGATATAAAGCCGGAGAATATTCTGTTCCGGGATGAAGATCATGTTGTTCTGAGTGATTTCGGCATTGCAAAACGCAGTAATAAAGACACGGCGACCCAATCCCGCCTGCTGTTAGGCTCTCCGCACTATATGGCACCGGAACAAGCACTGGATCATCATGCTGACGCCCGATCAGACATGTACAGCCTGGGTATTATTTTTTATGAATTACTTACCCGGAGCAAAACCTACGATGATAATAAAAATTATCTGGAAAACATTCATGCTATCCAGCAACTCCCCAAACAACTTGCCAAACATCATCAGCATTTCCGACCACTGTTAGAAAAACTCCTGGCCCGGGAACCCCGGCAGCGTTTCCAGAACATCGATGTATTTATTGAAAGCCTGCAGGCATTAAAACCTCACCACAAAGATGATTATCAGGACACGGTAAAATACAAAAGCGCAAAGCTACCAAAACTCTTAGCAGCAACAGCGCTATTATTTTTTTTAT
>JBMZDK010000186.1:0-8262 GCA_049614265.1 Thiolinea sp. | reverse complement strand
ACCTAAGCGATATGACGTCACGATTTCTCTTTAATGACATTCATGTCATTTTATTATTAAGATTGAATCGACACCTTCAGCTTTAGATTCCGGAGCAGATGTTGGTCAGAATGAAGTTCATATCGCCACCAACCAACATGATAACCTGAACTTAAACCATGAGAGAAAATGCTGGCATGCCAAATAAATGGTGACCGGCAAATCCTCTACTGTTTCACTTACCGTAAAACTCAACCGGAAATACCCTAAATTGTTGGCTAGCAGCTTCTTTGCTAACATTTGAATCATGCATTAAACTTAGAATCAAAAATTAACATGACATATACCAGCCAACTCTGGATTCACCCGGAAAAACGCCGTTACTATCGTGCCTCCCTCTACCAGGATTTGCTGGGGGACTGGGTATTATTACGTGATTGGGGAGCACTGGACTCCAGACTGGGGGGAATCAAAACAGAATTACTCACAGGATTAAAAGAAGGCGAGGACAAGCTGTTAAAGATTGCTAAACGCCGTAAACAGCATCATTATCACATAGCGGAACAGGGCTAGCTTCAGGGCAATCAACATTGATGCCAACCTCAATTGCACTACGGTTTCCCTAACTATTTGAAATATAGCCTCTGAACCACATAGCGTTGAATATCATTAATTATGTTGCATACGGAGATCCGGTACGGTGAAAGCAATGGTTTGCGAGGCCTTTGGCCCGGTTGAAAATTTACAGTTAAAGGATATGCCAGCTGCAATAGCGGGCGAGAATGAAGTTGTCATTGATATCGAAGCAGCCGGTGTTAACTTTCCAGATAGCTTGTTAATCAATGGCACTTACCAAATGAAACCGTCACTGCCCTTTATTCCCGGTACAGAAGTTGCCGGTACTATTAGCGCAGTGGGTGAAAAGGTAAACCACCTTGCTGTGGGACAGCGGGTACTGGGCTTTTGCATGTTGGGCGGGTTTGCCGAACAGATCACCATGAATGCAAAGGCCGTGATGCCTGTTCCCGACGCAATCCCAATGGAAGAAGCCGCTGGTTTACTCACTGCACATGCAACTGCTCATCATGCATTACGCCAGCGCGGACAGTTGCAAGCGGGTGAAACACTATTGGTGACGGGTGCTGCGGGTGGGACAGGGCTGGCAGCGGTGCAGATTGGCAAGGCCATCGGTGCCAAAGTCATCGCCGTGTGTTCCAGCGAAGAGAAACTGGCAATTGCGAAAGCTAACGGTGCAGATGTGCTGGTAAACTCATCAGAGGGGGATTTGAAAGCAGCGTTAAAATCTGTCACCGATGGTCAGGGTGCTGATGTGATTTATGAGTGCGTTGGAGGAGATGTGTTTAAGGCTTGTATGAGTAATATTGCCTGGGCCGGCCGGCTATTAGTGATTGGTTTTGCGGGCGGTGATATCCCAAAGATTCCGGTTAGTCTGGCACTGGTAAAAGGCTGCAGTATTGTTGGCGTCTTTTGGGGAACATTCACACAAAAACAACCAAAAGAATTTATGGCAAACATGCAGGAATTATTGGGTTGGTATCAGGAAGGCAAAGTTAAAGTGATAGTGGATGAGGTGTTTGCGCTGGAAGATACTGTGGCAGCAATTAACAAGCTGACCAGCCGGAAAGTCATGGGCAAGGTAATAGTTAAACCCTGAAACCTCACAAAACTCTTTTCAGGGCGAACGACTCCAAACTCACAGGGATCTAACACGTAATGTTAACAATTTATGCCGGTAAACAGGCACAGGAAACCATCCGGCAACAGGGCTTCAGGCCCGATTTGTTTAACAGCTTACCGGGAACCAGCTGCGGCCCCAAACAGGCTTTGCTACCGAAAATAACGGCTTAGTCAATAAAGCCTGATGCCATGTTTCTCAATTCCCCACAGCCTGAGTACCCTCAGATTTTAACCGCTGTCATCCACTGTTCCGGACTGCCACGCTGATCACGCAACTTACCGGGACGAACATCCCGATCCTGATCAGGCATTTCCGGCGCAAGAAATACCGAACCCAGCAAGCGTTCCTGCTCCGGAATATTGCAAATATCAAAACAGGCTTTCTCGCGCAGCGCACCACCGCTCGACCAATAGCTATCTATATTGCGGGCGGTTGCTGCTAACAACAGGTTCTGTATCGCAGCAGCTGTTGCAGCAATATGTTCCGGATTCTTCAATGCTGCCCTTGCTGCTTCCTGCTCATTTTCACCTTCAGGCTCCGGCAACCAGGTCACTAATACCAGTGCACCGTAGGCCGCAATCATGCGCAGGATACCTGAGCTTTTGCTTAGCGTAGTGTCAGGATGATCAAGTAAGGCCTGAATCAACCGCTGGCAGTTTTGTTGATCCAGCGCATAAAATCGCCAGGGTACCGGTGAATTCATCTCACGGTTAAGGTGCGAATCATGAGCAGTAAAATGAAACGGTGCCCATCCCGCAACCTTCATTGCTTCCTGCACCCCGGCAAAAAAGCTATCAGGAATTTGAGGCATATTTTCGACATCACCCAACACTTTGACTGATTTGCGAGCCTGTATTATCTGATCTACTGCAGATTCGAGCTGGCCTGGTGATAATACTTCCGTGCTTTGAGTCATGGCTGATCCTGATGGTATTCTGAAAGATGTACCGATATTGTACTGTGGCAGCTATCAACGTCTACGGCGGAGTGAAACTTTTTTCTAAAATTTTGCTTATGGAATCAATCACCCGAATAGAATATATTATCGATTAACTACTTAGGCTCAGATGAGGTTGCTATGAGAAGTTTATTGAAAATCTTTGTTGTGCTGGCTATTTTGGTTCCGCTTAATCCGCTGATTGCGAATACAGCATCCTCTCCTGTCGACCCTTTGAATTCTCCTAACTGGAACCTGATGCACCAGCGCTTTTTAAAAAATGGCCCGGTGGTATTTGATGAACGGGTGGAGATACTGGCTCCGGATAGCGCTGAGGATTCTCTGAATGTGCCCATTTCCTTCAAAGCAGGAAAGTTGGGCAAAGTGGAAGAAATCGTCGTCTTTGCTGACCTGAATCCCATCCAGTTGGTATTGAAATTCATTCCCGGTGAGATAGAACCAAATCTTTCATTTCGCATGAAACTTCAACAAGGCTCACCAATACGGGTTGCCGCACGCACACCAGATAATGTCTGGCATGTCGGTTCCGTTTATGTTGATGCTGCCGGTGGTGGTTGCACAGAACCGAGCGTCGGCATGGCCAGTGGTGACTGGATGAGCACGCTCGGACATGTGTCCGCTCGGCTATGGGAACGCGATAGTGGTAATCGTCTGCGGGTTAAAGTAATGCATCCTATGGATACCGGTTTAGCAGACGGCATCCCAAGATTCCATATTGAGAAGCTGGTGTTAAAAGATACTGATTCTGAGCGGGTGATGGGTGGTTTAGAACTGTATGAACCGGTGAGTGAGAACCCGATGCTAAGTCTGGATGTTGGCAAGAAACGGCGCTTTATTCTGAGTGGCCGTGATAATAACGGTAATTTGATTGATGCCAAGATAGTACAATGATGCCAATAAGATTCTTGATTTTAGGACTTGCGTTGTTGCTGACGACTGGTGCTCATGCAGATAGCAAAAAACTGGATTATCAGTTAAAAGCCGTTGAAATAGCCGCCAATACTTACCTGTTTGAAGGAAAGACTGAGGATTTCTCCCGTAAGAATGGTGGCAATATTCTAAACACTGCTTTCATTGTAACCAATGATGGTGTGGTAGTAATTGATACCGGCCCTTCCAGGCGTTTTGCTGAGCAACAACGGACCGCTATTGCCGCAGTAACCGACAAGCCGGTAATCCGGGTTTATATTACCCACCACCACCCTGATCATTTCCTTGGCAATCAGGTATATGAAGATGTACCCATTTATGCATTGGAAGGCACTCTCAAAGGTATCCAGACTGATGGGGAAATGTTTACTGACAATATGTACCGCATGGTGGGAGACTGGATGCGTGGCACCAAGGTAACGCTGCCTTCGAAAAGTGTTAAGCCGGGCGTTGAGGAGATTGGTGGCCACACTCTGGAATTTATCGGAATGCAGGGCCATACCAATGCTGATCTTGTCATCTTTGATCAGACCACAGGTGTGTTATTTGCGGGAGATCTGATTTTCAATCAGCGGGCAGCAACCACCCCCCATGCCGCTGTAAAAAACTGGTTACAAGCTTTACAGAAATTAAAAGCACTGCCTTTCAAAGCATTAGTTCCCGGCCATGGTGCTGTGACAAAGGATAGTGCTCCGATCGCTCAAACCAGAGACTATCTTGAATGGCTGGCAGCTACGCTGCAGGAAGGCGCTGAGTCAGGTATGGATATGGCCGAAGTCATGCAGAGTCCGATACCTGAACGTTTCCAGACGGTGAGTTTAGTCAAAGAGGAATTGCAACGTTCGGTAACCCATTTATTTCCGGCATTGGAAGAAGCAGTACTGAGGCCGGTTGTCACCCCAGAATGAGTGAAATTTCCCTTTTCAAAAAGAGATTGGTAAAGGGAAGTTCCATTATTGGTGGTTTCGTTTTTTTATGCCTGACACAGATTGCTCTTGCCTGTCCCTCGTCCTCAGAAACTGCCCTTACAACCCCTCCTCATCCTGTTTGTGAACGCACAAAGGATATGCCGCCAGCACTAAGGATGAAGCAGTATCGTGGCATTACTCCCGACTGTGTCCCTAAGGGGAAAACGCTGGATATCCCCGGTTTACAACAATTGTTAAAAACAGAAGACCCTGTACTGATTGATGTATGGGCAATTGTGCGCAGCGTTGATGAGGACTTTGGCAGTATGTGGTTACCGAATAAGGAGCACTATAGTTTGCCTGGTACGATCTGGTTGCCAAATGTTGGTTATGGGAAAATTAAACCGGATATAGAACAATACCTAAAGGAAAATCTCCTGCGCCTGACTGCCGGAGACAAAACCAGACCCTTAGTGTTTTTTTGTGTCATGGACTGCTGGATGTCCTGGAATACGGTGCAACGGGTCGCCGATTACGGCTACACCAACGTTTATTGGTACCGGGATGGAACAGATAGCTGGGATGAAGCAGGCTTACCTTTAGTCGAAGTCAAACCCGTTGAGCTGCAGTGATTTTATTGTTCCCGGAATCCCTGCACCCGATTCCGTAAGCGGAAGCTATTGAGCTTTTGCTTTTGGCTGATATTGTGAATTTTTTGGCACTACCCAACGGACACCACCTTTCGGGTTTTCAACATCCCCTTCATACCGCGGGATAATGTGGATATGCAGATGGAACACACTCTGCCCCGCAGCCACTTCATTATTACAGCCGATATTATAGCCATCCGGTGATTGATGCTCTTCTGCGTATTGCTTACCACGCAGAATTAATTCACGGAATTCTCTGTTTTCAGCTTCAGTACACTCAAAATACGTCTTAATGTGGCGCTTAGGAACCACCAGACAATGACCGGGATTTACCGGATAAGTATCAGTGATTAAAAGAGCATGCTCTGTTTCGGCAATGATTTCATTAGACTTAGGATTGCAAAACAAACAGGGATTATTCGGATCAAAGGATTTCTCCATTAGATTAAACCCACATGCTGCGTTTCACCATGGGTCATCACCCGTTCCTGTATGACACGCCAAACACCATCTTCTTCTAATTCGATGAGTACTTCCACACCCTGCATTTTCTGGCTACCATCATTCGCCAGAATCGTTTCAAGTGTTTTAAACATGATTTGGGTGTCATTGTGTGCCGTCATTTTCAAACCATTATAAGTCACACTGACAAGCACGCCGTCTTTGAAATCCTTCTCCGAGGCACGCGCCCAGTCATCATAGCTGATGCTTTCAAATCCCGGTACGCCCGTTACCCGCACCTTTTTTGAAATCAGATTAAAATGCGCATCAAAATCCCTTTCTGTTGCTGTTTTAGCGGAAGCATCCATCCACTCCTGTGCGATCATTGCCGGTGTCTTTTTAAATGCGAGAGGGTGCTCTGATGTAGAATCTGACATCAATTTAACCTTGAAATATGTATGTGGCGCTGATTCTAACGGGCTTTCGGGTAGAAACCAATAAGCAGCCGTCAGACTACCCGTTGCAAATTATACGGCACGCAGCACAAAATAATTTTTCTTGCCCCGCTGGAGTAAAATAAACTGATCATTGATCAGGTCATCAATACCCAACTGATAGTCCTTGGTTACTTTCTCTTTATTCACCGAAATAGAGTTTTCCTTTAAAGCCCGCATAGCTTCACTATTGGATTTCAGAAAACCGGTATCAGCCGCCAGAGCACTCACCAGATCATACCCGGCAGTAATCCTGGCGCGCTCTACTTCAGCCATCGGCACACCTTCAAACACATCCAGGAAAGTCTGTTCATCCAGATCTTTCAGATCATCACTGGTTGATTGTCCAAACAGAATAGCACTGGCTTTAATTGCTTTCTCCAAAGCAGCATCAGAATGCACCATTGCGGTAATTTCTGCTGCCAACCGTTTTTGTAAAACGCGCAGGTGCTTAGCTTCACTATGTTCAGCGACTACGGCATTGATTTCTTCTTCCGTTAAAAACGTGAAAATCCGGATAAACTTCTCACTGTCTTCATCTGCTGAATTTAACCAATACTGGTAGAACTTGTACGGCGATGTACGGGCAGCATCAAGCCAGACGTTACCTCCCTGGCTTTTACCGAACTTGGAACCATCTGCTTTGGTTATCAACGGGCAGGTGATCGCATAAGCCTTGCCCTGACCAATACGGCGTACTAACTCAGTACCAGTGGTAATATTCCCCCACTGGTCGCTGCCACCCATTTGAATCGTACAGTTCTTATCCTGATACAAATGCAGAAAGTCATAACCCTGAACCAGCTGGTAAGTGAACTCCGTAAAGCTCATGCCTTCCTTGTCTTCGCCTTCCTCTGCGGAAATCCGGTTTTTTACCGAATCCTTCGCCATCATGTAATTTACTGTGATGTGTTTACCGACATCACGGATAAATTCGAGGAAAGAAAAATTCTTCATCCAGTCATAGTTATTAACCAAAACCGCCCCGTTATCACTGGCCTCCTCAAAATTCAGAAAGTGCGCAAGCTGCTTCTTGATCGCTTCCTGATTATGACGCAGAGTCGCTTCATCCAGCAGATTACGTTCATCAGAGCGTCCCGACGGATCGCCAATCATTCCTGTCGCACCACCAACTAAAGCAACCGGTTTGTGACCACAGCGCTGAAAATGGGCTAACAACATAATCGGCACCAGATTACCAATATGCAAAGAGTCAGCAGTGGGATCAAAGCCAACATACGCACTGCGCATGCTTTCCATCAGGTGCTCTTCACTGCCCGGCATTGCATCATGAATCATGCCACGCCACGTTAGTTCTTGAATAAAATTTTTCATCGCTAATCTGGTTTTGCTGAAAGTGGGGTGCATTATAGGTAATACACAAAGGCTTGTGCAGTAGCGAAATCGATATAATGAAGGTTATCTTGAATATCTAAGTCGCATGACAGAAACTTTCAGATGCCTAATGCTTCAAACAACAGGTTTACCCGGACAGTCTGAGTCTCTTTGATTCAAAAGCACCATAACAACGTGTACGATGCCGGTTCATAAGCCGCCGGGCTGACACACCTCCTCAACCTGAATAAATTACCTGCCTTATGTTCAAGCTATTTTCAGTGAAAACTGTTCCTGTTTTAAGTTGGAGTTCTGCTTCCCCTTATAATTTAAGGCCAAAACTCCTTGGCTTTTTTTATCTTAACCTGGGGCTGATACTCTTTGGTTTGGGTGAATCACTGCTCATAGCCAGTAGTGCCGGGGTTAGCCCATGGACAGTTCTGGCACAGGGTATTTCAGGCAAAACAGGCTGGAGTATAGGTTTTGTCACCATGATCCTGAGTTTTTGTGTTTTACTATTCTGGATACCGCTGAAACAAAAACCGGGCATGGGAACCATTCTGAATGCGTTGATCATCGCCTTCATGATAGATTTTTCTTTAGTACTCCTACCCTACCCCGAATCACTATTCTGGCAACTTTTACAAGCCGCAATTGGTGTGTTGATTGTGGGCATTGCCTCCGGAATCTATTTAACCGCAAATTTAGGTGCCGGCCCCAGAGATGGCTTAATGACTGGCCTGCAGGCAAAGACAGGTTATCCCATCGCAGCAATTCGAATCGCCATTGAGGTAACCGTCGTCTCCGTCGGTTGGTATCTGGGTGGTGTTGTCGGAATGGGAACGCTCTTTTTCGCTTTTGGTGTCGG
>JBMZDK010000185.1:0-8518 GCA_049614265.1 Thiolinea sp. | reverse complement strand
TACTCAATCGCAATACCAAAGATCAAAGTAGCCGCCGCCCCGGCAGCCACACTGCCCATATTCCCGATCACCTGTCCCTCACTGCCATGAGTCACCGCTGATGCTAACGCACCCTGACTCAGGTTCGGCAGACCCCCGGTGGTAATAAAATGAGTATAAGCCGGTGTTGCATCCTGAATCCGCACGTTATGCATGGTTTCCGCGCCGGTATTGATGGCCGTTAGCTGGTAAATCACACACTGACCGGGTTCCACATCAAAGTTCCCCATGCTGAAGGTTCCCGTGTCCGGACTCCCGTTACAGTCAGCATCCAGCGCCTGTTCCTTGGTAATCTTGACATCAGAACGGTTAGTCGTCGTCAGGTCTTCGGCTGAGGTGCTGGATGCACCGCTGTCCCAGCTGGCGGTAATCGTCGTCAGATTATCCGTTCCCATTGGCACGCTGGCGGGCGCATAGACCTTAACGAATAACAGCTTACTTGCGCCTGAAGAAATATTAGCCACTGTACTAATCCGGGTATCACCACCACTCAGGACACCATCGCCATCCGTATCTTCATAAATCTCTGATGACCAGCCATCTCCGGCGCTGCCATTGGTTTGAGACAACGTGATGTTGCTTTTATCCGCATTACCCTGGTTACTCAGCCAGTGGGAATAGACGACGGCGCCTCCCGGTAATACCTGGCCCTGGTTGTTAGGCTCTAACACCAGATCGGTGAACTCACCCACGTTGACCGCATCGTGCTTGATATCCGCAGCGCCGCTGTTTGGCGATAAAATGCGGAAGTAAACCGACGTTGTTGAGACACCCGCATCCGGCGGAACCGTGACATCCGCATAAATCAGCTTGCTGGTATTCGGTGCCATATTACCGGTGTTGTTAATGATGTAATCATTGGCGTCGACAAACACCACTTCCCAGCCAGCAGGCAGCACCAGCGTGCCGAAGCTGCTGTCAGTACTGGCCTGCAGATGATAGTTATCATGGTTAGCACTGGTATTGTTCACATACAGGGTGAAGCGGGTGGTATCACCGGGAAGGGCATTATTCGTCGTCAGTGCTGCTCCTTCCGGCCCGGCTCCGGTTCCCAGAGCGCCGCTGTCGCCGAGCGCTGCATTATTCGTCAGATCAGCACTGGCACTGGTAATACTGGTCAGGATATTGCGTGCCGGATTCGACAGACTGTCATCGGTGAATGACGTGGCTGTCAGGGTGACTTCGTAATTACTGCCGGTAGCGCCCGGTGGCAGGGTGGCCCGGATAATCACGGGTATGTTTGCCCCGGCATCAAGGTTACCGGTGTCCGGTATCCCGTTACCATTGGTATCAATCAGCGGGGTGACGCCATCCGCTTTATACAACATCAGTGCGGTTCCGGCGGGGAAATTACTGGCGCTCAGTGTCATATCAAAACTGTCGCTGCCATTGCCGGTATTCCAGACGTAGTCGGTAAAGCTAACCACGCCGCCCTGTGAGGTGCTGGCCACGGTAATTGGTTCATCCGTCAGGTCAGTACTGATTGTACTGCTGCCGTTTGTGACCACACCGGGAGAAGCCGTTATCCTGAAAATAACCTGATTGGTGGGAGTGCGGGTAACGACTGAGCTGCCGTCATTATATTCCTGCTCTGCAATATTAATCAGCTGTGACACGGGTAAACCGGCATCAATACTGACCTCAAAACTGACTTCACCACGCATTCCGGCACCGACACGGCTGACGGTGGCAGTGACCTGGCTGTCCGCATAAGGCGCGCTGTTACAGCTGGTATCGTAGGCACAATAGGTGATGGCATCACTACCGGCAGGCTGCGCCAGCATATCAGCATCACTCAGCACCGTGCTGCCGCTTTCACTCCAGCGTCCGCTGCCCGCCACATAGCTCATACCCGGGGGCAGAGCATCAATAATCACCAGGTCGGTGGCATCCACTGTACTGGTGTTGGCGTAGCGCAGGGTGACGGTGTAATTACCGCTGCCTGATGTGCCGGTGGTGGCACTCATCGATTTGCTGACATCGACAATCGCCTGATTGGTAATGTCCACCGTGTCGGTATTACCGGCAGTGACTGCGGGCGTAAACTGGCTTTGTGCATCGATAGTGAACTGGCCGTTTTCACCATCCGCGACGGTATCCGGAACGTTAGCGATTGCCACAAAGGCAAAGCTTTCTTCCGCCGCCAGTAGCGGTGTACCGGTAATCGGACTGTTCAGGTCATCGGGTTGGCCATCCTGATTCAGGTCAGCATAGAATGTGATATTGCCGCCACCAAAGTCAAAGTTGTCACCGGCAGCAACATCAGTCGCTGTCAGGTCATACTGGTCATCACCGTTACCCACATTGGTCAGTACGTGCGGGAAGTACACCGTGCCACCAATACTGGCACGTTTACCCTGATCCTGCACCAGATCAACCCCGGCGACCTGTTGCACCAGTGTTTCCACCAGGTTTGAGGTGACGCTGTACTGCTGGCCACTTTCATCCCTGAAGCTGGCGCTGGCCTGGTTTTTAATCACGGTGTTTGCCGCTGTTAAAGCCCAGGCGGCGGAGCCTGACATCAGCAGCCCCAGTGCCAGCGAGTGTATGGCCGCACGAATCTTATGCGGCTTGACGATACGATCAGTGTTCATAGTCAACAGCCCCTGTCCTTTTATTGTTTTTGCTGATCAAGTGTGGTTTTCAGGCGCGAGCCGGGTGCCTCCAGCTGACGCGCCTGACGGCATTCGGCCATTTGCCGGCGTTGTTTTTCCTGCATATCCGCATCAGTAATCTCAATCCGGTTATCCGGCTCACAGTACTGATCAATTAACGGACGTTCGTCGCCGGACAACCAGGCAAACAGCGCCTCATCCGCTTTCAGCTGCAGGCCAAAATACATGCCTTTGGCATTGCGGCCATCGGGATCAAGCTCCTTGTCGATAAAGCCGGAGAAGTTATAGCCTGCACCCAGCTGGACATTGTCCATCACATTGAGGTTAACCCCGGCACCCACTGAGTAATTCTTCTCAGAAAACCCATTGGTACCCAGGACACCACCGTGAACATCAAGGCTGAGACGGTCTGTCACATCCCACTGCGCCCGGGCATCAGCCATGACGGCATCCGAATCGTAGTCAGAATCACCCTGTTTCAGGGTTTGCTGCTTTGCGCCAAGGCGACCGGATATATCCAGTGACTCGTTAATGCGGTAATGCTGATGAGTGGACAGAATGTGGGTGTCTGTATTCTCAGCCTCATTCGTGTCCCACTTATAGGCATACAGCGCATTGTATTTGCCATCGGCTTTCGGACGGTGCGCTGCGGCCAGTGTCAGGGTATTCTGCAGGTTATCTTCACGCTCATCGTCATACTGATTGAGGCGTAATTCATCCTGCACCATAACCGTGGTGTCATCGGTGAGCTTCTGGACATACGTTCCGTTCAGGCCATAGTACTTCTCATCACCGCTGTGACGGGTTTCCAGCCGTAACAGCTTCTTGGATTCAGCATCACGGGTGTCACGAATACCCACCGAGGCGGCAATCGAGTTTTCTTTTTCGCTGCCCTCAAGGTAGTTGAGGAATTCTATGCTGGGCGTTACGACCAGATTTTCTTCCACATTCAGAGTGGCTTTCACCCCGTTGGCGGCAACCACATCTTCACCGCTGATATCACCTTCGATGCGGTACTCCGAGTACATTTCTGTCGAAGGCAGCACCTGTGACTTAACCCCGGCCACCAGACTGTTTTTGGTGTCCACGGCTCCGGCGAGAGTGCCTGAGGAAAGTCGGTCAGCCTGTTCGAAGCGTACATAGGCCTTGGTTTTTTCGGTAAGCTGCATATCAGCACCAATCGCTGCCCGCTGACGTTCCTCATCACCGATTTCACGCTCATACTCGGCTTTGATGCTGCCTTTGCGACCAAAGACTTCAATGCCACGTTCGACACCAACAATAGCGGTGTTGATTTTCTCTTCATCACTGCCGGTGGTTTGGCGGATCTGGCGTACGCCGCCTTTCAGTTTCCAGGCATCCACTTTGGTGGTCACACTAAGCTCGGCGGACTGGCGCTTCTCTTCACCACTTAACGCTTCACTGTGGCTGAGTTCCAGTTTACCTTCAGTGTTTTTGCCCAGCTTCTGGTGTTGCGACAGTTTGACCTCACGGCGGTTGGCAATGACGCCACTGCTGTTATTGGTATAACCGGCATCTGCCTGTGTCGCTACCAGTTCGGTGCGGGATTCCGGTGTCCACTTGCGGCTGGCTTTGAGGCGAATCGCATCTCCCCCTTCGCTGCCATCGTTGTGGCTCATCCGTGCCACCCCTAACTCCAGCTCAGTGATTTCATCCTTATACTCAGCATGAATACCGGCGAGCTGATAGCCTTCCGTTTCATGCTCATCGCGGGTGTAGCTGGCACCAACACCCAGTTCATCAGACAGCTGATGCATCAGACGTACACCTGCCACCAGGTAATCTTCTCCCTCCTCGGTGCGATCATAGCTAATACGGATCGAGACCGGATTCAGTTCGTCATCCAGGCTGGGAATCACCCGGTGGAAGGTCAGGTAGCCGGTAAAGTCATCAATGGAGTAATCACGGAAACGCTGCAGTGTTTCGCTCTCGATAATCAAGCCAATATTGGCGCGGTCACGGGTGATAATTTCAATGACTTCAGAGTTCTTGACGATTGGCGCATCCTGCAGTTGATACTGCATGGCGGTACCGTTGCCGGGAATCTCTTCAAACCCACGCATATTGTCCTGCTGGGCAGCGAAGACCTGCAGGCGGGTTTTACCGTTATCAAAGATGCCGTTAAGGCCGGTTAATGTGCGCTGTGAGCGGGCAATATCCGCGCTGCTGGCACCATTGTCGGTGATGTAATCACCCCACATAACGCTATGGCGGTCTTTTTCCAGCTTCAGGTAAAGCGGACTGCGACTCTGGCCTTCAAAACCACGGATCGAAGAGTCACCGTACACCCGGTAGTATTCCGCCGGATCAATATCCCGCAGCAGCTCCGCATCCTTATCCTTCTCACTATCATAAGACAGCGTCAGGTGCATATTGCCGCGTATCCGGCCTTTCATAAACAGCGCCGCACGGCCATCGACTTCGAAGTCTTCACGGTTTTCATCCAGCTGTATCAGCCCCAGATTCTCGTAACCGTCGCGATAGCCTTTATGACCCCGGATATCCAGCAGTCCGACGGCAACCAGTGGCCGGAGTTCCGCGACCTGTGAAATGTCGGTTTCACTTTGCAGGGTACCGGTGGAAGCACGTAGTTTAATCTGGCCGCTTTGTGAGGAGCTGCGCAGGTGTACCGTCCGTTTACCATTGCTGACTTTTACCTGATGTCCCGGAACTTTGTCCTGAATGTCAGGCTCTGCCCACATGCCATCACTGTTTTCCAGCGTCAGGAAGTAAGTACCTTTTGCCGGATAGCCATTACGGTCAAGGATCTCGATATTGACCGGCAGGGTCGAGCGGCCGCCATCAGCCATCAGCGAACCCTCTGCTGTCATTTTTATCGCAACACCGGAAGAGGGGCGTTTTACCACTCGCTCGGCCAGCATGCGATCATTACCAAATGGCCCTTTACCGGTAATTTTGATCGTGTTTTCACCTTCGCTAAGCTCAACGCCATACCAGGCAACGACCTGTGCTTTGGCCTTTTTGTTTTCAATCTGCTCTCCAAGGTGGCTGGCGGGGATTTCCTCGCCATTAACCAGTAATTTAGGCGTTACACCGGCGCGGACGATTGCCATAAAGCGCCCGTCCAGGCTGGTATCACCCAATGGCCACAGCCAGGTACCGGCTTTACCCTGTTGCGTAGTGATCGTTTTCACTGCTGCTTTCGGATCTGGCATAGCAGGTTTTTTGGCTTTGTCCTGATCAGCCTTCATGGCCTGTTGTTGCGCAAAACTATTCTGGTGTTTTTTGACCTGGTGGCGATAGGCTTCAACCAGACCATTGGAGATGTCACCGTCTTTACCTGCCAGTCTGGAAACATTTTTCAGATTGCTGGTATTGGAAGGGTCAATGGCCTCAATTTCACTGCTCCAGCCGGATTGTTCCATCTTGCTGCGGGCAAGAATGTTCTGAATCGCCGGACTGGTGGCTGGCAGCGTCTTGGTTTCACAGATTTTTTTGCCCCGCTGCTGCAGATTTTGTTTAGCCAACAGGCACTGCTGCGGGCAATCTTTAGTAGCGACCTGCGGTGCCGGGCGGGTGGCAGCCTTGACCAGTTTATTGGTGGCGGCCACCGTCTTCATGCTGCACACCTGCTTGCTGCTGCGTTTGATACTGACTTTAGGCTCGTCATACAACATGACCAGTTCTACCCGGCGATTTTTCGCCATGCCCTGTGGCGTGCTGTTACTGGCAACCGGGCGGGTTTCACCAAAGCCTGCGGCGCTGATTTTGGTTTTGACACTCAGACGTTGCAGGACGTATTGGGCCACCTCATGGGCACGGGCTTCAGATAAGCCCTGGTTAGTACCAAATTTACGTTTGGTTGACGGCTTAAGGCGCTGATTGTCGGTGTGACCAACAAATTTAAAGCGTACGTTTTGCTTATCACGCGTCATTTGTACTAATTGCTGCAGTTTCGCCACATAGTTCGGTGGAATGTCGGCTTTACCCGAGGCGAAATGGATCGGTGCAATGACGTTATTAACGCTGCGTGTGACCATGGTGGTGACTTTCTTTTCCACCGGCTTATTTACACACTGTCTGACCTGGCGTGGCGGCGGAGGCGGTAGCTTTTTGATTACCGGTCTTGGCGGTGCCTGTTCAATACAGCGGGTCACAACCTGTGGACGGGCTTCGGGGCAGGCAGCGATAAAATCAGCCCGGTAGAAATCGCCGGGAGTCAGGTCGACAAAGCGGCTGTCAGGATCACCGGCCTGTTCATTATCAGTCAGCGTCAGCTGTACACCTGCTGGCAGGGTATGGTTATCAACTTTCAGTACATGCATACCCGGTTGCAGACCATAAAGACTGTATTGCCCGTTCGGATCGGTCACAACATACGTGCCATCTTCCATGTACAGGCGGACACCTGCGAGAGGGAAACCGCTGTCATTCAGGCTTTGATCAGTGCTGACCTGACAGCCTTTAGCCACCGCAATGCGACCGAAAATAATTGCCCGGTCAGACAGCACACCATTCAGGCCGACATTGACCTGTGCACTGGCGGTGGGGGAGGTGACTAAGATATCGGTAATCGTGTCGCCATGGGCAAAAGCCGTATTGATACCATCGCTGTTTGTGGCCAGCGCCGTCACCTGGGCGATATACGTTAATTCATGTTTACTGCCGGACAGGAAATCACCGATACGGAATTTCAGGGTGGTGCGGCCGGTACTGTTATTATGGCTAATGATTGGATCATTCGTATGCTGGCCGTCAATTTTTGCGGTGTCGCTCAGGTATTTAAAGCCCGGTGGCAGTAAATCTTCAATGTAGGTGGAATAGAGATCCTGATCAGTCAGATTCCGGATGGTAACGGTATAGGCTACCGGTTCACCCAGGTTAGCGGTTTGGGTAGACGCTGTTTTATCAATAGCAATCTGGCCACGGATACCTTCACGATCCAGTGGGATATCAATAACCTGTACCTCGGCTTCGGGGTCAAGCTTGATAATACCGGCTTTACCATCACCTTCCTTGCCGTCCTCAACATAGCCATCTGCGCCATAAGAGGGGTTGGATACCGTGAATGTGGTGAAATACTCCGGTGGGTGGGTGGAGGTTTCATAGCCGGTGGGCGGTGTGGTGAGGAGGTAATAATCACCTAACGGGATATCAGAAAATTCATAATGACCGTTGCTATCTGTCACTGTTGTTGCAATCGGGATGTCTTTATCCGGACTCATCAGCGCAACGGTGACTCCACCCAGACCAGTCAGGTTGCCGGAGTCAAAGACGGTGCCGTTTAAGACCAGATCCGGGCGTTCTTTGATAATGGCATCGTCAGGCTTCAGGGTGTTACAGGAAATATTACTCTGGAAGTCATTGCTGCCATTATTATTACTGTCAATGACCGTTTGGATTTCCAGCCGGGTTTCTTTGGTGGGCAGGGAAACCACCTGATAGGTATAACCGAATTTGCCGCTTTGACCGGGTTTTAATTTATCAACCGGCAGTAGGACGGCCAGTTTGTTGATGACGGTGCTGTTATTCCATTGTGCGTAGCTGATCCACTCGCCCAATGGCGTGCCCACTAATAAGACAGCGTCCGCTGGCTGGCTGAAAAACGCCGGGACCTTGAGCAGATTCACGTGATCAGGGATAGACTCTTCGATCAGTACGCCACTGAGCGGTGCGCCGTCGACCATGACATTGCGTGCTTCCGGCGGTTGCTTGCCAATATTTGTGAAGTTGACCTGATGATAGCTGCGATCACCAATCCCCAGAGGAATACCGCAATCGGTATCTGTGGTGCGGCTGATACGGATAATGGCATCATCGCTGGTGGTCACCGTATTTTTATCCAGATCCTTAACATTCGGGTCGGTTGTTGATTCAGTGGC
>JBMZDK010000184.1:0-8525 GCA_049614265.1 Thiolinea sp. | reverse complement strand
GCAATTCCCCCCGTTTTCTGCTATAAAATCCTTGCAAAATACCCTCAGTTAACAAATCCCAAAAAGGAAAAGCTATGGAAGCTTCTCGCCGTCAATTCCTCTTTAAGGCCGGAAAGATTGCTGCTGTTGTACTTGGTGGTGCTTATGCCTTACGTACCTGTGATGCGATTCCGGATTCCGCTGCCGAAGCCTGGCAGGGGCCGGAAGAAGCGTTGGAGGAAGATATCCGGTTGTGGGTGCTGAGTTATGCCATTCTGGCGCCGAGTGCGAGCAATATGCAGCCATGGAAAGTCGATCTGCGACTGGCGGATGATTTGATTCGTTTGTTTATTGATGAGGGGCAATTGTTGCCTGCGGCTGATCCTTTTGCACGCCAGACCCTGGTTGGTTTAGGAAGTTTTATTGAGTCTCTGGTAATTGCTGCCAGCGAACAGGGTTATCGGGCTGAGGTGACGTATTTTCCGGAAGGCAGCCTGGTCACTGATCATCCCGGACGCGTGCCGGTGGCTGATATCCGGTTGGTTGCTGATGATACGGTGCACCCCGATCCGTTGTTTGAATATCTGTTAACCCGGCGTACTAATCAGCAACTCTACCTGCCCACGCCATTGAGCGACGCACACCGTAAAACACTGAATTGTGCCATGACGGCGAATGGCGTGGCGATGGACTGGATCAGCAAACAGCAGGATGTGGATGCTGTACGGATGGCGGCAGCAAAAGCGGTGGGGGTTGAAATGACAACACCGGCGACGATGCAGGAAAGTATTGCAACCACGCGTATTGGCGCCGGTAGCATTGACGATAATCGCGACGGTAAAGCACTGAACGGAATTGCTGTCTGGTGGCTGCAGAAAACCGGACGTCTCAGCGAAAGCAATGCCTCAACACCGGGTTCATGGGGATATAACACCATCTTTCTCAGTGCGACCAGTCATCTGGCGGCAACACCGGGTTTTGTGTTGTTTGAGAGTTCGGGTGGCTCACGGGAAGGGCATTTGGCAACGGGCCGGGCTTATCTGCGCTTTAACCTGCTGGCGACCAGTTTAGGGGTTGCGGTGCATCCGGTGAATCACGTGCTGGCAGAGTATGAAGCGGTCAGGGAGACGCGCGAAGCGATGTATCATGCTCTGAATAAATCTGATTTTCGCAGCGTCAATATGGTGGTCAGGGTTGGTTATGCGCTTGAGGATGTACCGGCCCCGACTGCACGTCGTCCGTTAGAGGCGATTGTGCTGAAAGATGATCAGGTCAATGGTGAAGTGGCGGAAGAAAAGGAATCCTGACGCTGTACTGACCAGGGTGACAAAATAACAGGCCTGTTATCGGTAAATGGTATTATTGACTTCCGGATAGCCTGAAAAGGGCTGATCCGGCATTGTGAATGATACCGGAGTGACAATGATAAAGTGGTTTATGGGCCTCAACCGGCATTTGCGGGTGGCGATTATTCTGGCCCCGTTTCTGGGGATTTTCGGTTTTGGTCTTGCGGACACCTGGATTACCAAAGATCAGCCGGAACGATCGCAGCAGCCAGTTACTGTAAGCGAATTGGCATTGACCGGGCAATGTTTGCTGACGGCGAACTGTCAGCTCAGCAATGGTGAAATGGCTGTGGTGTTACAGTCAGCCACGGCATCTGCCGCTGATTTGCTGCGGCTGAATATTACTGTCACAGGGCATGTGCGGGGGCTGAAGGTTGCACTGGTGCAGGAAGGTCAGGAAGACAAGCTGGTGGCACAGGCAACCACAAAAACAGATCAATGGTATGTCGAATTCCCCCGTTCCTTATTACAGCAAAATACCTTTGTCATGCGTTTGGCATTAGCACAGACGAAGCGGGTCTATCTGGCCGAGTTTCCGGCACGGTTTCAGTGAGGAGGGGGAATATGGAAATAGAACAACTGGCTATCCGGGACTTTTTAGCGGATTGTGAACCGCTGACGCAGTTATCGGCGGCAACGCTGGATAAACTCACGATGGCGCTGGAGATTCAGTATTTCCGCCGTGGCAGTGAAATGATGAAGACCGGCGCAGAAAATCATGAGGTGTTGTTGATCCGTAGTGGAGCAATTGAGGTCACAACAGCCGAAGGTGAACTTTACGGGCGCTACGGTGAAGGTGACTGGATTGGTTACCGTTCGGTGATCAACAGTGCGCCGGTGTCTCTGGATGTTATGGCGTGGGAAGATACGCTGGTTTATATCGTGCCTGAGGCAGCATTCCTGCAGTTATTACAGCAGGAAGCACGGGTTAACCGCTATTTTTCTAACCGTAAGCCGGAACGCCTGCGCAGTGCAATGCAGGACAGTAAAGTTGCTGATTATTCGCTGCTGAGTATTCACTTGCGTGATCTGGTGCATCCCGCACTGGAAGTGAGCCGGGAGACTGACATTCGGCGCACAGCAACACTGATGACAGAAGCCGATCTGAATACGGTGTTGGTGACGGATCAGAATGGTTTGTGTGGCATTGTCACTGATAAAGACTTCCGGAAGCGGGTGATTGCCGGTGGTTTGAGCCTGGAAGCTCCGATTGAGCAGATTATGACGCCCGCGCCTTATACCTTGCCTCCCGGTGCACCGGCATCGGAAGCGGTATTGTTAATGACGCAGCGTAACTTCCGCCACCTGCCGGTTGTGAGCAAAGATGACCAGCAGATATTGGGCGTTGTCTCCAGTGCTGATTTGCTGCGTAGTCAGAGTCATAATGCTTTGTATCTGGTGGGGGATATTCACCATGCGGAAGATCTGACGGCTTTAAAACGCCTGAGTTATCATTTGCCACAGGCACTGCTGAATATGGTGCGCAGCGGACTGCCTGCCTATGATATTGCCCATGCTATCAGTTCGATCGGGCAGGCAATTACCCGCCAGCTGATCCGTTTAGCTGAGGACAAGTATGGGCCTGCGCCGGTGCCCTATGCCTTTATTGTTGCAGGTTCAATGGCGCGGCGGGAGCAAACGGCTCATTCCGATCAGGACAATGGCATGATCCTGTCAGATGATTATGACCCGGAAGCACACGGGGAGTATTTCAGTCATATTGCTACATTCATCTGTGATGGCCTGGATGCCTGCGGTTATGTCTACTGTCCGGGCAATATTATGGCGACTAATGAAAAATGGCGGCAGCCGCTTCAGGTGTGGCGTCGTTATTTCAGCGACTGGATAGAGCGGCCCGAACCGCAGGCCCTGCTGTACTCCAGTATCTTTTTCGATCTGCGTTGCCTGTATGGGGCCGAATATTTACTGACGGACTTGCGTGATGAAATTCTGCAGAAAACGCAGCAGGGTTCATTATTCCAGGCATTTATGGCTGGGAATGCATTATCCAATCGTCCGCCGCTGGGGATATTCAAGGGGTTTGTGCTGGAAAAGAACGGTGATAATGACAAAGTGCTGGATATGAAAAAGCGGGGTGTGGTGCCGGTGATTGATCTGGCCCGGGTATATGCGCTGGCCAAAGGCGTTGCCTCACTGAATACGACGGAGCGTTTACAGGCGATTGCTGATGCGCCGGGGGGGATCAGTGATGACAATATAGCTGATCTGAAGGATGCTTTTGAATTCATCAGCACCACGCGGCTAAAGCATCAGGCATTACAGATCGACGCAGGTAAAACGCCGGATAATCTGGTGCCGCCGGAACAGCTGTCTGCGCTGGAGCGGCGCTATCTGAAAGATGCGTTCTCGGTGGTTTCAGATGTGCAGAGCACCATGGCACATAACTATCAGGCGAATCGTTTCCGGTGAGTGGTTTGTTTGCTTCCTGGCGTTCTGTGGCCGCCCGGCAAAAAGCCTTATTAAAACGGGTCAAACATCCGGTTGCCCGCCGCTATCTGGAGACACCGCTGCCCGATAAGCATTGCCCGGTTGAAAAAGTGCAATTTCTTTCGCTGGATTTTGAAACTACCGGCCTTAAGTCGCGGTCAGAAGCTATTCTCAGTATGGGCTATACACACCTTAGCGCGGGTCGCCTGATCATGCGTGACAGTGCGCATCATGTAATCCGGCTGAATACCCGGCTGCCTGCAGACAGCGTGGTTATTCACCGGATTACTGATGACCGCATGCAAACGGGGATGCCCCTGCATAGTGCGTTAGATAAATTAATGAACCAAATGTGTGGCCGGGTGCTACTGGTGCATTATGCAGGGATTGAGCGTGACTTTTTGCGGGAAGCCATGCAGCGGGTCTATGGTGTTGTTTTACCTTTTCTGCTGGTGGATACCCTGCAATTGGAAAAACGCAGGCTGGATCGTTTGCAACGTCCTGTAGCTGAAAACCAGTTACGGCTGGCGAATTTGCGTCGACAGTATCGTTTGCCGCGTTACGGTGCACATAATGCACTGGAAGATGCGATAGCGACTGCAGAGCTGTTTCTGGCCGAACTGGCACAGTTACAACAGCGTAAGCCCACAATAAAACTGGGCGATATCTTGTGTTAGGTGGTTATTAATCTGCCGTTCAGCAAGTTTTTGCCCACTTTGTGAGTAACTTTGTACACTTTGTCGTTGTGTGGAAACGAAGTGCCACGGGGGTGTTCCCTTTTGGCAACACAGCGTTATAATTCAAAGTATGCGGGTTGTTTAGTGGCAACTCACCGGAATTTTTAAAATAGGGTTAATATCATGGCGCGAGTCACCATCGAAGACTGTCTGGAACATGTCGAAAATAACTTTGAGCTGGTACTGAAAGCAGCTAAACGCGCCCGGGATATTTCCCATGGTGCACAACCGCTGGTTGAAGAAGAGGGCGATAAACCAACGGTTATCGCACTGCGTGAAATTGCCGAGGGTTTACTGAATAACCCGCCAGCCAGCAATCAGATGGATGATATGCTGGAAATCAATTTAGCGGAGTTAGGATAAGGCAGTTTCTCTCCGGCCGTTACCTGAAACAGTGACCGGCAATACTATGTCTACTATGCCACCCGATAATTTCTTCCGTGCTGCTGACCTGATGAATATGGTCGAGCGCTATCTTTCGGAAGAAGACAGCCGCCAGGTCTATGAGGCCTTTATTCTGGCGGGTGATGCACACCAGCACGTGGTGCGCCTGTCGGGTGAGCCTTACATCACACATCCGCTGGAAGTGGCGCGTATTCTGGCGGATATGCATATGGACGCTGACACATTGTGTGCCGCCCTGTTACATGATGTGATTGAGGACACGCATTATACCCGCGAGGATATCGAGGCGCGCTTTGGTAATGTGGTGGCGGGCCTTGTCGATGGCGTGACTAAGCTGGAAGGTGAGCGGTTTGCGGATAAACAGGCCGCAACAATAGCCAGCTTCCAGAAAATGATGACCGCTATGACCAACGACTTTCGGGTCGTGCTGATTAAACTGGCGGATCGACTGCACAATATGCGCACACTGGGCTTTAAGAAACCGGCGTCGCGTCGCCGTATTGCTCAGGAAACGCTGGCGATTTATGTGCCGTTGGCACGTCGTATGGGGATGAATTCCATGCGACGTAAGATGCAGCGTCTGGCATTTGAGCATTTATATCCCTGGCGCAGTAAGATCCTGCAACAGTCGCTGGATCGTTACCTTACCTATAACAAAGAAATCCATGAGGAAATCTTTGCTGCCGTTCTGGAAAATCTGCGGAAGAATATCAAAGGCAGTAATCCTTTTATCCTGAAAAAAAATCCTTTCACAATTTACGAACGTATCAAACGTTACGGTAAGCGCTTTGACGAGAAGCGCGAAACGCTGGAAATTCGTATTGTGGTGGGAACGGTGGATGAATGCTACCGTGCGCTGGGTATCATTCACGGTATGTACCAGCCGAAACTGAATGGGTTTCAGGACTTCATTTCAACACCGAAGACTTATGGTTTTCAGGCTTTGCAAACCGTGGTGTTTACACCAAGTCAGCAGGCTGTGCGTTTCCAGATTCAAACCCGTTCCATGTAC
The DNA here is from genome assembly GCA_049614265.1 of Thiolinea sp. Taxonomy (GTDB): domain Bacteria; phylum Pseudomonadota; class Gammaproteobacteria; order Thiotrichales; family Thiotrichaceae; genus Thiolinea. The sequence goes on along the minus strand of JBMZDK010000184.1, from coordinate 2,598 downwards.
CACGTAGCGCAGTACGGCATTACTGCTCAGTGGCGTTACCCTGATATTAATTCTGCAAAAAAGGCCCAAATTACTCAGGAAGCTCTGAACCGCTGGCTGGAACAGGTGCGCGAGCTGGGGCAGAAGGCCGATAATCCGGTTGAATTTTATTCGGATATGAAGGCGGATCTGTTTCTGACCGAGATTTATGCTTTCACTCCGAATGGTGATGCCAAGGAATTTCCACGCGGGGCAACCATGGTCGATTATGCCTACGCTATTCACACCGAAGTTGGCCATCGCTGTATCAGCGCCAGAATTGATGGCGAGGAAGTACCGTTACGCACCCGTATTCCCAACGGGGCAACCATAGAAGTTATTACCGATGAAACAGCGACACCTCAGCCTGCCTGGCTGAATTTTGCGGTGACTGCCCGTGCGCGTTCTCATATCCGTAACTGGCTGCGTCAGCAAAAGACGGCGGATCGTCTTGAACTGGGGCGTAAGCTATTTGATCAGGCTTTACGTGACCGGGGTAACAGTCTGGAAGCGATTGATCCTGAAGTGCTGAACAGCTTTCTGCAAACGTTTAAGCTGGCTGATAGCGATGCGCTGTTTTTAGCGATTGCCAAAGGTGAGCATTGTTCACGTTTATTGGCGGGGCGTTTACTGGATGACAGCGGTTTAGTATCACAGCCGAGTGAGGAAAGCACACCGTTGCTGGTAAGAGGAACGGATGGTTTGCTGGTGCATTTCAGCAGCTGTTGTTACCCCCTGCCAAAAGAGCCGATTCTGGCGCGTTTGAATCCTGACCGGGGGTTGGAAGTACACCGCGATCATTGCCCGACACTGGCGGCGGAAACTGAGCCGAATCAGGTGCTATCAATCGCCTGGGCTGAGAATCAGGATATTGCAGAACAGTCTTTTCTGGCTGGGATTGAGACTCAGGCACATAACGTACCCGGCGTGCTTTACCATATCACGGAGCTACTGGGGCAGTTGGAAGTTAATGTTGAAGAAATCAGCACCGGCGGTGATCAGAATATCAAGGATGCCCAATGGATTATCCGGGTGCGTGATCTGGATCACTTACAGGAAGTGATTCGCCTGATTGAACACGTGCCTTCCGTATTGCGGGTGCGGCGTTTAATTGCTGACGCTGATATTGCTGTACAGGAAGAAAATTACCTGTATGCCTGACGGTGTGCCAGCTGCTCCTAACAGCACACAACGCCGCATTGCTGCGGTTGACCTTGGTTCCAACAGCTTTCATATGATCATTGCCGGTGTGGATGCACAGGGCAATGTCCGCATACTCGATAAATTACGTGAATCTGTGCGCTTGCGTGGCGGTCTGGATGCGGATAATCAGCTGTCTGAGGTAGTAAAGCAGCGGGCGTTGGACTGCCTGCAGCGGTTTGGTGAGCGCATTCACGATTTTGCCGCAGCAGATGTCGCAGCGGTTGGCACCAATACACTCCGTCAGGCCAGTCGGGCACGGCGCTTTCTTGATCAGGCTGAACAGGCTCTGGGGCACCGTATCTCGATTATCAGTGGCAATGAGGAAGCACGTCTCATTTATCTCGGGGTGTCGCATACGCTGATTGAGCGTGAGGAGATTCAGCGTTTTGTAATGGATATTGGCGGCGGCAGCACGGAATTAATTCTGGGGCAGGGCTTTCGCGCTAATCATCTGGAAAGTCTCAATATGGGCTGTGTCAGCAGTAGCCAGCGCTATTTCCCTGAGGGCCGTTTGGATGCGGATTGTTGGCAACAGGCCATTACTGCGGCCCGGCTGGAATTACAACCGATACAACAGCGTTACCGGCGGATTGGCTGGGAAACGGCGACCGGCGCCTCCGGTACGATCAAGTCCGTGCTGAAAATGATCCGGCAGTGTGGTTTATCTCCCTATACGATTATTCCTGCGCATTTACGTACCTTACAGCAACGGATGCAGGCTGCCGGACATATCAGTCAGCTGGCTATTCCGGGGCTTTCTGATGAGCGTAAGCCGGTGATTGCCGGTGGTTTGGCTATTCTGCTCAGCACGTTTGAAGCGCTGGGGATCAGAGAGATGCAGGTGTCCGAAGGGGCATTGCGTGAAGGTTTGGTTTATGACCGTATCGACCAGATTCAGCACGGTGATCTGCATGAAAAAACCGTTGCCGCGTTGCAGTCACGCTTTCATATTGATACGGAACACGCGGGCCGGGTCAGAGAGACGGCAGAACAATTATTTGATGCCAGCAGTCAGGCATGGCGGCTGGAAGCCGGTTTACGTAATTTGCTGGGCTGGGCGGCGAGTCTGCATGAAGCCGGTCTGGCGATTTCACACAGCGCACACCATAAGCACGGTGCGTATCTGATGAAATACCTTGATCTCAGTGGCTTTTCCAGTGAAGAGCAGGAGTGTCTCAGTGTATTGGTGCGGGCACACCGACGCAAGCTCAGTGAACGTTTATTTGATGAGCTGGAATCGAAGCGTTTTGACAAGGTGATGTATCTGGCGGTGTTGTTACGGTTAGCAGTGCTGATTCAGCGCTCACGCAGTAAGTCTGCTCCCCGACTGCAGGATTTTCAGGTTAATGGCAGGGCTATCACACTGGTATTTGCTGC
>JBMZDK010000183.1:0-8556 GCA_049614265.1 Thiolinea sp. | reverse complement strand
CGCAATACTATCGTCTTTTTCTGCTCAGCTTTTTGCGGAAAAACAGGAAACATAAACCAGCAAAACAAGGCCAGTAGAATTGTCGCACCACCGCCCAGCATATAAACCACTGACATCGACAAACCAAAGGCTTTAATCGTGACGTACACCAGTCCATACGCCACCAGCGATGCAAAGGAACCAACAGCAATAATTCGCCCCATATTATGTGCAGCTGTCGATTTATCCAGCCATTGTAAGGATAGCGACTGATTGACCGCTTCAAAGTAATGGAAACCGATTGACATTAATACCGTGGTAAAATAAAGCCCCATGACCGTTGGGATTTGACCGGTCAGTGCGGTGCCTGCTCCCAGTATTAACAATGAAACAAAAGCTATACGCTGTTCTTTCATGATCAGCAGCAGAAACACAACCAGAAAGGAGAGAAAACCGGGGATTTCACGCAGGCTTTGTAAAATTCCCATTTCAACACCGGTAAAGGCAGCCTGTTCAATCGCAAAATTATTCAGCAATGCCTGCCAGACACTAAACGACAGCGGCATCGCCGCCGCAAACAAAAACAGTAAAATTTCAGGGCGCTGCCAACGCTGTAAGGAATTTCCAGTCATAACCGCGCACCCCGGTCGCAAAAAGGCTATTGTGGCTTAGAAATCACGATACTGTCTATCACCACTACGCGCTTTTGCGTATTATGCCTGCTTCTGATCGATAGCTACGGATACGGGCTGAACGTTTATGAAATTTAATACGACCGAAGAAATTATTGCCGACCTTGCTGATGGCAAAATGGTAATCATCGTTGATGATGAGGACCGTGAGAATGAAGGTGACCTGGTTATGCTGGCCTCTATGACCCGACCGGAAGACATCAATTTCATGGTGAAAGAAGCCCGTGGCCTGGTTTGCCTGACGCTAACGCGGGAACGCTGTAAGCAACTCGCGCTGCCATTGATGGTATCCGCTACTGATGAAGCCCAGACAACTAACTTCACCGTCTCTATCGAAGCAACTGAAGGCGTCACCACCGGTATTTCAGCTTATGACCGTGCACATACAGTTCGCACTGCTGTTGCACCTGATGCCACCCCTGCTGACATTACCCAGCCCGGGCATATTTTCCCGTTAATGGCTCAACCAGGCGGTGTTCTGACACGTGCCGGGCATACTGAAGCAGGCTGTGACCTGGCACGGATGGCTAATTCGGAACCAGCCGCAGTTATTGTCGAAATATTAAATGAAGACGGCACCATGGCACGCCGCCCTGATCTCGAAACCTTCGCTCAAAAACATCAAATGAAGATCGGAACGATTGAAGATCTGATCCGCTACCGGGTCGAAAATGAGCGCACAATTGACCGTACTTATGAACGTGAGCTGGAAACTGAGCTGGGTAATTTCAAAGTCGTGGCCTACGAAGCAACCAGCGGAAATGATGTGCATCTGGCACTGGTCAAAGGTGACATTAAACCGGGTGATGAAGTACTGGTTCGGGTACATCTTGAAGACGAATTAGCCGATTTGCTGTTTCTTGATCATTCTGCTTCAGGCTGGCCTTTGCGTGCAGCAATGAAATATATCCACGATGAAGGCCAGGGAGTGATTGTCATCCTACGTCACCCAAATCAGTCACAGGATGTTTTGAAACAGCTGAAAGCATTTGAATCTCAGCCCGTAGTACAGGACAATGACGGCTCTTCACCCGCAGACTTAAAAACCTATGGTATCGGGGCGCAAATTCTGTCTGATCTTGGCGTTCAGAAAATGCGCGTCATGAGTTCACCAAAGCGCTTCCTTGGTATTGCGGGCTTCGGACTGGAAGTAGTTGAGTATATACAGGACTAAAACAATATGCAGGGCATCAAAGTTATTGAGGGCAATTTCAAACCTCAGAAAGCGCGTTACGGTATCGCTGTCGCAAGATTCAATGGCTTCGTAGTTGAAAGCCTCTTGCAGGGCGCAGTTGATACTTTACAGCGTCATGGCGTGGAAAACGACGATATTGAAATTGTACGTGTACCGGGCGCTTACGAGCTTCCCCTCATTGCACAATCGATGGCAGTCAATGGTGATTATGATGCAATCATTGCACTCGGCGCGGTTATTCGCGGTGGTACTGCGCATTTTGACTTTGTCGCCGGCGAAGCTGCCAAAGGCCTGTCCAGTGTCGCACTGGATCACGACATGCCGGTTATTTTTGGCGTGCTGACCACGGATACAATAGAACAGGCCATCGAACGCTCCGGCACCAAAGCTGGCAACAAAGGCGCGGAAGCAGCAATGACCGCCATTGAAACCGTGTCTCTTCTTAACCAACTGCAGAGTTAATATGGCCCGCAAATCCCCGCCCAGCGAAGCGCAGCAGCACATCGCCCGCCGTCGTGTTGCCCGTCGACTGGCACTGATCGGTGTTTACCAATGGATAATTACCGGTAACACCTTCCAGGAAATCTATACCGATTTCCAGCAGGATACCGAACTGGCAAAAGATTTCCGTAAAGCCGATGCTGCTTTTTTCCATAAGCTACTGCGCTTCTCAATCGAAAACGGTGCTGCCATTGAAGACAAGCTGTCCCCGCACCTTGACCGCAAACTGGATCAGGTTGATCCGATTGAAAATGCAGCCCTGCGTGTGGCAACCTGTGAGATGCTGAATCACATAGAAACGCCTTATAAAGTGGTAGTAAATGAAGCGGTCAACCTGACCAAAAAATTTGGTGGGGAACAGGCACACAAATTTGTAAATGGTGTGTTGGATAAGATTGCAAGCGAAACCCGCGGGCTTGAAGTAGCTGCAGATCAGAGTAAAGCATAATCTCCCTGAGGGCAGTAGCAAAATGCTGCCCTCAATCTCGAATCATTTTAGCGCTCACCTGCGTTTTACAAAACGGCGAGCCCTTCAATACCTCTCCACCCTTTTAAAAAAGCGAAAAGCGACCACCTGCTTCACCTCGCCAATACCACCCAGAACCGCAAAGCAGAGCCAGCTTCAACCATGCGGTTAATCAATGAAAGCTGTATACTGCTATCCCCACAAGGTCAGCCTCCTGACTTAAGCTTTCACCATCAATGACTCCCGGAACACTATGACTGCAAACAATCTGTTCGACCTCAGCGGCAAACGCGCCCTCATCACCGGCTCCAGCCAGGGTATCGGTTATACACTGGCCAAAGGCTTATCTGATGCCGGTGCAGAAATCATTATCAATGGTCGTGACACAGAAAAGCTAAGCCGTGCGGGACAACAACTCCGTGATACCGGAGCGACAGTACATGAATTAGCTTTCGATGCGACTGACCATAACACCGTTAAACAGGCTATCGATGAATTTGAGATCAATACCGGTGCCATTGATATTTTGGTGAATAATGCCGGGATGCAGCATCGCACGCCATTAGAAGACTTCGATCCGGCGGCCTTCGAGCATCTGATGCATACCAATGTCACCAGTGTATTCAACGTTGGTCAAACTGTTGCCAAACATATGATCAAACGCGGGCATGGTAAGATTATCAATATCGCTTCAGTACAAACCGCTCTTGCACGGCCGGGAATTGCGCCCTATACGGCATCTAAAGGAGCAGTTGCCAATCTCACCAAAGGCATGACCACCGATTGGGCTAAATATGGCCTGCAAATTAATGCACTGGCCCCCGGTTATTTTGACACCCCTTTGAATGAAGCCCTGGTCAATGACCCTGAATTCAGTGAGTGGTTGTGCAAACGCACACCCACCGGCCGCTGGGGTCAGCTGGAAGAACTCATTGGTGCCTGTGTATTTTTATCGTCACCCGCCTCCAGCTTTGTGAATGGACAAACACTGTTTGTCGATGGTGGAATCACTGCCTGTATCTGATATGCCTGTAGAAGACCCAACGATAACAAAAGACAAACAACATCGAGAACAGCCACGGCTGATAATTGTCATGGGGGTGTGTGGCTGTGGAAAATCAACAATCGCCTCTGCGCTGGCAAAAAAGCTGAATGGAATGTATCTCGATGCTGATGATTACCATCCCGATACAAATATCGCTAAAATGCGGCGGGGCGAAGCTTTAACTGATGAAGATCGCTGGCCCTGGTTACAACAGTTCGCAGAAAATATGGCTCAACACGAAGGCATTGTAGTTGGCGCCTGTTCAGCCTTGCGCCACCACTATCGGGAGTGCATAACACAAGCAGCTAACGAGTCTGTATTGTTTGTGTTTGCCGATGGCAGTAAAACGCTGATTCGTCAACGGATGCAGGCACGACAGGGGCATTTCATGCCGGATAGCTTGCTGGACAGTCAGTTTGCTATCCTGGAACGTCCACAGGCAAGTGAACATGCAATCAGCGTTGATATTAGCGGGTCAGTCGACGACATTGTGCAAACGGTGTTAATACATCTAACAGAGTAGGAAAATGCGTAATAAAATAGCCCTGATCGGTATTGGTATAATCGGCACAGCAGTAGGCAGCCGCTTACTGGAAACCGGCCAGCAATTGAGTGTCTATAATCGCAGCCCGGCTAAAGCTGATGCACTGGGTGTAAAAGGTGCTGTGGTCGGTAATTCTGCAGCTGATGCGGCTAAAGATGCAGACTTTGTTATTCTCAGTCTCAACTCAGCTGATATCGTACAAGAAGCAGTATTTGGTATTGATGGCGTTGCAGCACAAGCCAAACCCGGCACGCTCATTATTGACATGTCCTCAATTGATCCGGGGGCAACCAAAACCCTGGCACAACAAGCTCAGGAACAAGGCTTACGCTGGCTGGATTGTCCGTTATCCGGCGGTGCACCAAAAGCCCTGACGGGTCAACTCACCGTTATGGCAGGTGGAGACGAAACTGATTTTACCGCCTCAAAACCTGTAATGGATCTGCTATGTGCTAACTACACCTTCATGGGGCCAAGTGGTGCCGGACAAACAACAAAGCTGTTGAATCAGGTGTTATGCGCGCTGAATTTTGTTGCTGTCGCAGAAGCAACACAGCTGGCACTGGATGCGGGTGTTGATGCGACTAAAATTCCACAGGCGCTAAAAGGCGGGCGGGCTGATAGTGCAATTTTGCAGGAATTTATGGCCAAAATGGCACACAAAGATTACAGCCCGATGGGACGCATCGACAATATGGTTAAAGACCTCAACGGTGTGCAGGATCTGGCACGGCAGACCAATACCGCAATGCCATTAACAGCGACTTGTGCCGAAATCCATCGTTTGCTGACTTACGCCGGTTTGGGTGCTGCGGATAATGCCGCATTAATGAAATTTTACGAAGGGCCACAGACAGAATCATGAACACAACAACCACCCCGAATAAAACTTCCAATACCATCGCTGTTATCGGACTTGGGTCAATGGGCTATGGCATGGCCTGCACCTTGCTGCGAACTGAAAACTTTACCGTTCACGGTTTTGATGTCGCACCATCATCAGTGGAGCGCTTTCAGTCTGCCGGTGGGGCCGATGGTGAACTCAAGGCTATTGCGGCTGAGCTGGATACCGTCGTTGTTGTGGTACTCAATGCTGATCAAACCGAAGCCGTGCTCTTTGGTGATCAGGGTGTTGTGCCTAAACTGAAAGCCGGTGCTGTAGTTATAGCCTGCGCTACCGTCGCACCTGAGTTTGCCGCAGAGATGGCCGCCCGGTGTGCAACATATAATGTTCACTATCTTGATGCCCCGATTTCCGGCGGCGCGGTGAAAGCTGCTAACGGGCAACTATCGATCATGGCCTCAGGCTCTGCTGAAGCCTTTACCGCAGCACGCCCGGTACTTGATGTGATGGCTGAGAATGTCTTTGAACTTGGTGATACTGCCGGGCCAGGGTCTGCAATGAAGGCTGTGAATCAACTGCTGGCCGGTGTGCATATTGCCAGCATGGCTGAAGCCATGACTTTTGGCATAAAACAAGGCATTGACGCTGATAAAATCGTCGAGGTTGTCACACAATCAGCCGGCAATAGCTGGATGTTTGCTAATCGTGCCCCACATATCGTAGAGGGTGATTACACACCACATTCATCTGTTGATATCTGGCCAAAAGATTTGGGTATCGTCCTCGATATCGCGCGTTCACTGAAATTTCCCGCACCATTAACCGCAACCGCTTTACAGCAGTTTGTCGCAGCATCCGGCTCTGGACTTGGGCAGGAAGATGACGCGGCTGTCGCCAAGATTTATGCTAGAAATTCAGGCGTATCACTACCCGGCGAAGACTAAACCCCTGATGGACAAGACATGTTAAAACGTTTATTAATCACCGGAGCTGCCGGAGGCATCGGCAAAATGATTCGCCCGCACTTAACAGATCTGGCGGAAACATTACGGCTTTCTGATATTAATGATTTAGGTGATGCGGCGGCAAACGAAGAGCTGATAGCGTGTGACCTTGGCGATGAGGCTGCCGTACACAAACTGGTAGCAGGCTGCGATGGTATTTTGCACCTTGGTGGCATTTCAGTGGAAGACCGCTTTGACAAAATACTCAATGCCAATATTCAGGGTGTCTACAATCTGTATGAGGCTGCCCGCGCCAATGGTCTGCCCCGGATAATCTTTGCCAGTTCCAACCACACCGTCGGCTTTCACCAACAGGATAAACACCTTGATGCCAATGCTAATTTACAGCCTGATGGCTTATATGGCGTCTCTAAATGTTTTGGTGAAGCCATGGCCAGCATGTATCACAACAAGTTTGGCCAGGAAACAGCAATTGTCCGTATTGGTTCCTGTTTACCGGAACCGACGGATCAGCGTAAGCTCGCGACCTGGCTAAGTCTGGAAGATTTTATTTCACTGATAGCGTGTGCATTCCGCGCCCCTCGCCTGGGCTGCCCCATTATTTATGGTGCTTCAGATAACGACGCCAGCTGGTGGGATAATAGTGCTGCAGCTTACCTCGGCTGGCGGCCAAAGGATAATTCCGCAGTATTCCGCGATAAGGTCTACGCTAATGTGCCCATAGCAGATAAAGATGCAGCACTGGCAAAATATCAAGGGGGTGATTTTATCAATGACCCCATTTTCCGTTAAATTGATCGCTATTAAACCACCCAAGATCTGAGGCAGCAACATGATTGAAGAACCACGCAAACTCACGATAAAGAAGTCTGTTCGCCGCCCAACCGCTGAACAAATATCAGCGTTTCAGGGAATTCCTACCGGCTTTGTCGTCGATGCTATGGATGGTTCCGGCGCGCTGTCACCGAAGATACGGCCTTTAGGTGAAGGTCGTGATTTAACGTGCGTTGCTGCTGGCCCGGCATTAACGGTTGACACCGGCCCGGCTGATGTCCTCGCCTTACTGGCCGCTCTGAAATTTATACAGCCCGGTGATATTGTTGTGTCTGCCTTTAACGATTATCAGGGTTGTGCCGCCTGTGGAGACCGGGTCGCAGGCATGATGCGCAATAATGAAGCTGCCGGTTTTGTCACTGACGGGCCAATGCGTGATTATGCTGGCGTGGTTGAGGCTGGACTGCCGGTCTGGAGCTGCGGCATTAATCCAAATTCACCGGTGGCACAGGGGCCGGGGCGTATCGGCCTGCCCATTCAGATTGGAGGCATAGAAGTCGAAAGCGGCGATATGATTGTAGCTGATCAGGATGGCGTAGTAGTTGTTCCCTATGAAATCATTCCGCAGGTTATCGAACGCCTCGCCCGCATTCAGGAACTGGAAACAGCACTGGATCAGGAAGTGTCAGACGGACTCAGAATTATGCCCGCCATCGCTGAATTATTAGAGAGTGATGAAGTGAAATACGTTGATTAGACTATGTTCAGCAAGCCATTCATTTCTTCACTGCTTTAGCTCCAAAGCAATGACCAAAACTAAATGGCAGCTTCAAAAGCATCCATTGCTGCCATTTTTACATGCCCGAAACCGCGCACCGGATCAGCCAGTAATAACCGTTCACGCATTGCTGCCTGATTATCAGCAGTCAGCTCAGTCGCTACCTGAGCGAGCAGCTCCCTGTATAGCCGGGCGACCCGCTGCTCCTGTTTACGCTCTACTGTTTGCCCAAATACATCAAACGCCGTCCCTCTCAACCGCTTCAGTCTTGCCAATATTGGCATCAGCTTCAAAACCCACTGACCATATTCACGCTTAATCAACTCACCCTGTGCATTTTTCCGGCTTAGCATAGGCGGCGCTAAATTCAACTTGATTTTGTAATCCTCACCCGGCTCACCGGCGAACTGTGACCGTAATTTATCCATAAACTCCGGCTGGCTATACAGTCTCGCCACTTCATACTCATCCTTGTAAGCCATCAGTTTAGCCAGTTGCATTGCAGCAATCCGGGTCAGCGGAAAATCTGTACCTCCATTCACAGCGCCTTCTTTTTCCTGTAATGGCCGGAGGGCTTCATGATAACGCTGTGCATAGGCCTTATTCTGATAATCAGTCAGGTGCTGGCTGTAACGTGCCAATAAAGCTTCCAAAGATTCCGTACTGCTGTCAGGCCGCATAACCACACCGCCATTATCAGCAGGCTTATGGAACTGCACCGTACTCTCTGCCACTTTTGGTTGTATCCGGCCACCGGCATCACTCCCCGCGCC
>JBMZDK010000182.1:0-8588 GCA_049614265.1 Thiolinea sp. | reverse complement strand
TGAGCCTGAGCCTGAGCCTGAGCCTGAGCCTGAGCCTGAGCCTGAGCCTGAGCCGTTTCTTCTGGTGTCAGTGTAATGATTTCAATATTATTATTCACTGGCTCAGTGATTGTCTGAGTCATCAGTGATTCGTATTGTTTTTCCAGAGCTTTCTGGTCAGCCCTAAGTTGTTTTAGTTTGTACTTCCTGATCAGGCGTTTGCTCTTGCCAAGATAAGTCCCGGCTTGTTCCATGGCACCTTCGCTAATTGCGCGATGTGTTGCCTGTTGGTGTTGGGAAGCGATTTGCGTCAGTAGTTTTTTACCATCCGGGTTTCCGGGTTGCTTGAACATCACTCGGCTGAGGTAAGATAGTGCGTTATTTTTACCATCTTCTTTGCTCAGTTTATTGCGACTGATCGCTGTTTTGGCGTTTTGGAGGAGTTCGTTAATCTGTGTCTGCTCCTCAGCCAAAATGGTCATCTTGCTTTCCATCTTGACCTGACGTTGCAGTTTTTCGGTGAGCATAAATTCCCGAATGAGCTTGTCACTTTCTTGTAGCGTTGCTTCGGCGGCGTTGAATTCCTTTTTCTTCATCTGGCGTTCGGCTGCGTGGTATTTTTTTTCTATCACCTTGCCGATCAGAGTCGCGGCTTCTGAATTTTCATCGTCAATTTTTAAGACATCACGGAGTAGCGTAATAGCGCCACTGCTATCGTCAGCATCTTCCAGTTTACCGGCATTAAATGCTGCCACAGCCTGTTTAAGCAGTTGGTCGATTTCCTGTTTCTTATTAGCGGTGGTGTCCTGGGTTGTTGTTGATTCCTGCTCTTCTGTTGTTGCAGTAGCTGATCTGAGTACGGCGCCAGTCGTCGTGGATTCCGCGGTGTTCTCGGTTATTACTTCTCCGGTAGTTGCTGTATCCGTTGATGATGCGAGTGAATTGTCCGTATTTTCAGGAACTGCGTCAGCAGATTCGGTGGTTGCTACCGATTCGTCTGCTGCTTGCTGATTATCGGAGTCAATCGTTTCAGGTTGGACATTTGTGTTTTCTGTCACTGCAGTTTGTGACTCTGTCGCTGGTGTGGCATCAGTTTCACCGACAGCGTCTGTACCTTCGCCAACCAGCTTGATTTCTGCGATCGCAGCTTGTTTCGCAACATCATTACTTTTAGCTTCACTGGTAATCACCGCTTGTTGTGGATCACTCTCATTGTCAGCTTGAGGCTGTGTGCTTGGCATTGTGGTTTGCTCAGACTGTGTAGCTAACAAGCTGGAGCCGGTATTCGCCTGTTGTGTTGCAGTAGAATTTGTGGCGGTATTTATGCCGGGTTGTAAAAATTCGCTCAGGCGGCTAACCAGGTGCTGACCGGCAAAGACAGTAACCCCTGCGGCTGCTAGTACGGCGAGAGGAAAAGCAATACGTGTTTTATTCGATTTTTTGAGCATTGCGACCAGTTTTTCCGGGTTTTCCGGGCGGGCGCTGCGTTGGTAGGTCAGAGCTTGCTGAACAACTTCCCAGTTATTCTTCTTTAGCTGTTTTAATGGCAGTGGCGTATCACCGTGAGCAACAGCAGTCAGTGTGCTTTGTTCACCAAAAGGCGATTTACCCGCTAACATCGTATACAGCAGACTGGCGGAAGAAAAGGTGTCATCTTCTGTGACCGGAACATCGCCAACAGCCACTGATGGGCTTAAGTAAGAGGAGTGCAGGGCTAATTTGTTAATCGTACCGTGCCTGGAGCCTGCCAGTTGCTGCATGATTTTAACCAGCGGTGCATTCAGTACTTTGTAATGCCCTTTATCCGTTTGTTGTAGAGCGCCAGGTTCAATATAGCCAAAAGCACCGGCCTGAATGCTGGATAAAGTCTGGTTAATATTGTGCAGCGTGTCGAGAGCGGTATTTAGCGGCAGACCCCGTTGATCCAGTTCGTTGATTCGTTCACTGAGCAGAATACCGTTGATATTGCCCAGAGCCAGCCAGTAATCACCGTCATTCTCACCAAAGGCAATAACGTCAGGGTAGGCTGTCGCAGGTGGTGCCGGGCGGGCCAGAATTTGCTGCCAGGCAGCAGGAAAGCTTTCCAATCGGGTAATGGCCGGATTAACTAATAGCAACAGCACATTTTTTTCCGGCTTGTTTTCAGCAGCGCCGTGTAAATCATTAGCCCAGAAAATGTCAGCCAGTGCTGTTCTTGCCATCAGGCGACGCAGCGAAAAACGCAAATCAATGAGTTTTGGCTCTTTATTGAGCGCTGAGTTTGAGCTGTTAGTGGAAGGAGTGCTGTTGATCGACATATTGTGCAAGACCCAATGATTTATTGATTATATTTCTTTGCCCGTATTATAGATCATGCAAATCCACGTAGCATTAATCAGCAACAAAATAAACGCCGGAATCCGGCGTTCATTCGTGTATTTTTAGCATTTTTTAATCTGGATTTATTTTGAGCGCAAAACATCAATGTGAAACAGTTGTCCCACCGGTTCCAGGGCAATGAGTTCATCATCATCCCCGTTGATGCTAATAACCATGTGCGGTGGGACAAACATGCCTTCCCCTCCGGCTTTGGGTGCAACAATCTGGTTGGCCGCAATTAGCTCCGGTTGAATGGCTTCGCGGAACGCCTGATAAGAAGAATAGGTTTTGCGTACCTTCGCTATCAGTGTATCGAACAGCATGACTAATGGTGGTGGCGGTGGCTTGGCGGGGCTAAAGCCTAATGACTGGAAAATGGCGGGTTTGACCCAGCTGAGTAGTTCGGCCTGAGTATTTGATACATCCCAGGTTTCATTGCCTTCGCGCGGCACGGCGGTTTTGATGAAATGCTCAATCATGTCAGCAGTATTCCAGGGTCTGAATGCCAGACCTCCACCGGTTAGCTGGCGTTCAGGTGTGCGGTCTTTGAGTGGTTTTAACCAGTCTGGTGCCGCCTCTGTTGCGACCATGCGGTTTTGCTCTGAATTCAGCACATAGCCGTCATGACCATTGCCATAATAATCCAGATGGCGGTTATTTTTCCAAAAGGCCCTGCCTTCATTCAGCAGGCTTCGGACATTCGGCCAGCGTTCAGCGCCAAATAAATGGCCGACAGTCGCTTCGTTCAGCGGTACATTCAACCCGAGATTTAAAGCAAGGTGCATGCCTGATTCGGAACAATAAACCTGTGCCGCTTTATCATGGAGTTTGCGCAGGCTGCGTTGGCTGCCGCTTAGTGCACTTAAGACGGTATCACCAAATTCGACAACTTTTTCCATAGTATTCGTCATCAGGTTGTCATTACCGTTGTAATCCGGCGGGAACTTGGTGACTTTTTGCATCAACATACTCCAGGTACGGATATTGTTGATATAGGCGCGTTGTTCAGCATGGCTGACGGCAGTCGGGAATTTAACCCGCCATAAAATGGATGGGTAGTCTTTAGGGTTTACGTGACCGGCTTTATGCTGATTAGCATAACTGCGGGGGCTGTCTGTGGCGACGAGTCCCGGTTTGTTGCGGGTATCACGGATACCGATGTAGTTGCGGATGTGGGTAATGCTGAATTTGAGCATTTCCACCCCTTTTTCTTCATGCTGCATCACCTGACGGGTAATAGTCCGGTTACCCGGATTATGGTGTGAAGAGCCAATATACCATTCTCCGGGCCGGACAAAGCGCAGCATATCCCGCTGTTTTGACTGCCAGGTGTTTTGGTAAGCAATCAGGCGAATGTCGTCGTCAGTGCGGATATGCGTCGGCACTTCCTGCCATTGTTCGCCCACCTTAATCAGCTTGGTCAGCAAGTCACGGGTATTATGCAGGCTGTTGTCTTCCCATATTTCCTGCGCCATATCAGGGTTTAAGGTATATCGTGACTCTGCCAACGGACGGTCATAACACAGTTCCGGGTGTTGGTTGAAAAAGTCATTTGCCTGTTCCAGTGTCATGTCGGCCAGTTCGGGAACTTCTGTGCCATCCGTATCGGTGCCGCTGCCAATATTACGGCTATTATTAGTGGCTGAACCACCGCCTGCTGCTAATAATTTCTCAAAAGCACCACCCAGAATTTTCAGGCGTTTGTTCAATGCAGCACGATTAGGATTAGCCGGATTATCTGGATCGACAGAATCCCAGGTGCCGTTTTTATCTTTCTCTTCGAAGAAGAAAAAGGCTTCTTCGGCATTAATTTTATTATTGCGCCCGGCATTCGATACTTCGCGTAATTTATTATCGATCATCACCAGGCGGTGCCCATCCTTACGCGTCAACTCACGAATGTCTCTGGCACTTAAGCCAGCCTGGCGCAGCTGAGACACAATATGACTATCCTGCAAATCAAGTTCGATATTCTGGTAACGCTGGATAAAGTCAGCGCGTCCGGTAGGAATCCGGTTCATGGCATGTCCCCTCGTATGACTATGACATTGTTATCGTTTAACTTATAGATGGCTTTTAGTAATTTTACCAGTTACGTTGCATAAAGATACAGCAAGTCATGATAGTCCCCGTGGTAATACCCCGGAGACTACGTTGTGGTTATGGCAGGTTATTCAGACTTATCCTCATGCTGCATTTCACCATGCTTGCTATGATCCATGCCTTCTTTTTCACTGTTTTCCATCATTTTACTAATGTCTTTAACTACAAACTCGACTTCAATATCTCCCTCCCGGGCGAAGCTCAGCGTAGCTTTATGGCGATCATCCTCTTTCATTTGCTCAGATAATTTGATGAACATTAAATGGTAGCCGCCGGGTTTTAATTCCACGGTTTCGCCTGCAGGAATCACAAGGCCATCTTCAAGCTGGCGCATTTTCATCACGTTATCTTTCATCACCATTTCATGGACTTCGAGATTTTCTGAGAATGTGGCTTTACCACCCACCAGCGTGGCATCTTCCTTGCCATTATTAGTTATTTTCAGAAAACCACCGGCAACAGGAGCCATTGGGGGCGTTGTACGGGTATAGGGGGTGTCAATCTGCAGATCACCCAGAGTGTATTCAGCAGCTGAAAGTGTTGTGCCAGCCATACTCAATGTTACTAACGCTGTTAATAATAGATGTTTCATCATAATCTCCAAGATAAGTAAAAGTGTTTCAATTAATTCGCACGTTAATCTTCAGCAGGAAATTCCTGCCGCTAAAAAAGTGCTGAGCATTAAAAAATTTTGCCGGTTTTTTTGCACATATAGCCGAACCAAACCGGGAACCGGAGGGGTGACTGATTGTGCAAGGTTGTGTGAGGAAGGTTTAGCTTAGCGGAGGTCCGCGCCCGGTATAGGCAGTGAACGGTTCTGTGGGCCGGAAAGTATATTGTCCGGAGTGTTCAAACTGAAGAGGATAGTGCGGGAGTGCTGAAAGAATTGGGGGGAAATGTAAAGCCTGACTAAAGACTTTTTGCAGCTGAATGGCTGAGCAATGTGCATTACTCTCTATTGGTTCCGCAATAATACTGCTGTTGGTGTACAGCTCGCTATCAGAAGAGGCAATGCCTGTTGTTTTGACGGTAACACGCTGTAATCCTTGCAGGGTACAGAGTACCACTGTTTCACCCTGGCTATTATTGGCCAGCACCGGGGTCGTCCAGAAGCTGAGCCACGGCGTCATTATGATGGCCAGTGTCAGAATCCAGATCGTAAACAGTTTGTGTTTTATCGGGTGCTTCATTAATCAGAAGGTGAGTGGTGATTTGCGTTTTTTAGTCGCAGCTGAGTGTATTGTCAATATTCCATGGCCCGGCGTAATGTAAAGTTTTGCTGCCGTTGAAGCGCATAAAAGCAGGTAACTCCCGGTTTAATGCCGTTAGAAATTCGTCTGTTTTTTGCAGTGAAGGTTCAATATGCAAGCTGTGAATATTTAATACACCGGTTTTTCGATCAGCTTTACAATCCATGCGCGCTATCAGTTTGCCATCCCAAAGTAAGGGCAGCACAAAATAGCCAAATTTACGTTTTGCTGCCGGGACATAGCATTCGATTTGATAATCAAAATCAAACAGGTCACGCATGCGTTGACGCTGGATCAGTAGGTTATCAAAGGGAGACAGGATTTTGAGTTTGCTTTTTGTTAATGGCTTATCGAGCAATGTCAAAGACTCCGGTAGAGCAAACCAATCTGTTTTACCCACCCGAATCTGACACACTTCATTATCACTAAGCATCTGGTGTAACCGGGTTTTAATAGCCGGTTTAACGCCTTTCAGCAGGTAGCTGAACTCGTTTTCCTGCGCGAGACCATGTGCCCGTAGAAAACCGGTGATTAGATGGTGAGCATGTTCCTGTGGTGTTGGCAGGGAATCATCAATATCCGTGGGTAAAACCCGCTCTGTCAGTTCGTAAACTTTGTGAAAGCCCCGGCGCTCCGGAATCATCAGTTCACCCTGCATAAACAGATGATCCAGTGCCTGTTTAGCCGGTTTCTTCTGCCATTCCCGGGTTTTTTGTTTATCCCGATCGAAGTCTTTCGCCATTAATGGCCCTTCTGCACGAATGCGATCCATTACATAGCGCAGCATACGTTCATCACATTGATACCAGTGGGTTTGCTGGCCGGTTTTTAAAGCATGTTTACGTGGCAGACTAAAACGGTAATCACGCATTGGCAGATAAGCGGCGGCATGCGACCAGTATTCAAACGCTGTTTTGTCGGCGATTAACTGATCGAGACAGGCAGGGGTATAACGTGGGTTGCGTGTCCAGAGTGTGTGATGGTGGGCACGCTCGATCACTGAGATAGTATCAATCTGAATATAGCCGAGGTGATCCAGCGCTTGTTGTGTGGCTGCTAAAGCGCTGCCTTTCTGGCTGCCGGGAGGTAGTTGCTGGCTGTGTAAAACCAGTTTGCGTGCCTGCGCCGGAGAAAGTGATTCCATAATAGTTCCAGGGTGCTGAATCGTTTATATGCTTAATGCTGACGATAAAATTGCTGGAATAAGCTAATGACTTTATCCACATCATCCATGGATATATCCCGGTGTAACACATTGCGTTCCGCACCAATGATGACGCCATTTTGTCGCATGAAGTCCTGCAGTGATTCGCTATCCTCTGTGCGTGTTTTTACAAACACCATGTTTGTCTGCACCCGTTCCATATCAACTTCAATGCCGTGTAGTGCATCTAGCGCCCCGGCCAGTTGTATTGCTTTGTTATGGTCTTCTGCCAGTGGTTCAATATGATGCTTAAGGGCATACAAACCGGCTGCTGCCAGAATGCCAGCTTGCCGCATGCCACCTCCCAGCATTTTGCGCAGGCGGCGTGCTTTATGAATAAAGCTTTCAGAGCCAACTAATACTGATCCAACCGGCGCGCCCAGCCCTTTAGATAAGCACAGCGACACAGAGTCCATTTTTTCGGTTAGCTCAGCTGGCTTTACTTGTTGTTTGACTACTGCATTCATCAGGCGCGCGCCATCAAGATGAACATTTAATCCGTGTTCATGCGCGGTATCAGCTAAAGCATTGAGGTGATTTTGATCCTGCACACAACCTGATACCGTATTTTCCAGACTTAACAGGCGACTGATAGGAAAATGAAAGTCATCCGGTTTGATTGCAGCCAGCAGGGCATGTTGGTCAAAGCGGCCAAACTTGTCTGTTGTCAGGGGATGCAATGTTGCGCCGCCGAGTACAGAAGCACCCCGGGCTTCATCAATAAACGTGTGGTACTGATCACCGGCAATAATTTCCTCGCCCCGTTCACAATGGGCCAGCATGGCAGTCAAATTGCTCAGGGTGCCACTGCTGAGGAAAATACCGGCTTCTTTGCCCAGCAACTGAGCGGTATATGCTTCCAATGCATTGATATTGGGATCTTCACCATAGACATCGTCACCGACTTCGGCATGGAACATGGCTTCACGCATCGCCGGAGAAGGGCGGGTTACGGTGTCGCTACGCATATCAATCAGCGTGGATTGAGGGATGTCAGCCAGCTTTTGCATATCTGCGTATTTATCCATAGTTTCTAACCCCGGATTTATGGTGAATTAATGGCGGATCTTTATGATTCATCGATCATAAAGCGATTGCAGCAGGCTTTCCAGTCTTGTGCTTTCATGCGTGCCAGCTAAACTGCGAGCTATGAATGAAGTAGCGTTATTGGATTGTCGGCCATTCGCAGAATACTGTTTGGGCCATGTAAAGGGGGCATGTTCGCTGCCAGCCACTGAGTTATTTGCCCGCATGCATGAGTTGCCGCAGCGTCACCATATCCTGCATTTGTTTGGTAAAACTGATGATTTGAAACTGGCAGCAGATTATTTACTGGAACGGGGGCATACTGTGGTTGAACACACTATCTGGACAACAGATTTACACCAGCAGCTGGCGACCGGGGGGCGGCTGGAAACCGGCCCGACATCAGCACAACTTTGGCAGCCTGCTCCTCTATGGAAACGGTTTGTCATGGAAATAATGCCCGCACATAATATATCAGCAGGAAAGGGACTGGATATTGCCTGTGGTGCCGGACGGGATATGGTGTATCTGGCACAACAGGGCTGGGAGATGACCGGCGTTGACCGTTCTGCTGATTCACTGCAGCGGGTGGCGACTTTAGTACAGCACTCAAAGCTTAAAGTGCGCACCCTGCAGCGTGATTTAGAAAATACTCCAGATCCTTTTGC
>JBMZDK010000181.1:0-8607 GCA_049614265.1 Thiolinea sp. | reverse complement strand
AGCTGAGGTGGTGCCAATGGCGGCTTAAGCTCCCCCCGGATTTTGGTACTTCCCATATACTTATCACAGAAGTATCCCGACTCACTCCGTGTTCTTAATCCTGAAAAATATCGTATATATCACCGGCACAAACACCAGCGTTAAAATAGTGGCAAAACTCAGGCCAAACATAATGACCACCGCCAAACTTCTGAAAAACGGATCAAACAACAGCGGTGCCACCCCCAATACTGTGGTCAGCATCCCCAGCACCACGGGGCGCACCCGACTGGCCGCTGAATCCAGTACGGCGGACAAGCGCGCCTTGCCGCTGCTGATTTGTGAATCTGTTTCATCGACCAGCACGATGGCATTTTTCACCATCATCCCGGTCAGACTCAGGAAGGCCAGAATCCCCATAAAATCCATCGGGCTGTTCATATTTACCAGACCATACACCACGCCAATCAGCGATAACGGCACCGCCAGCCAGATCACCAGCGTCTGACGCACCGCATTAAACAGAAACAGCACCACCAGAATCATAGCCCCAAAGCCCAGCGGCATCGTACTCATCAGCCCACCCTGCGCGTCGGCGCTGGCTCCGGCCTGTCCGCGCCATTCCAGCGCGTAGCCTGCTGGTATAGCGATACGCTGCTCCACTTCAGGTTTGATACGGGCAAACAGCGCATCCGCATTAATACCGTCCGCCGGATCAGCCTGTGCAGTCAAAGCCAGTGAGCGGTTATAGCGCCGCACTTTGTAATCGGCAAACACCAGTTTAAAATCATCCACCACCTGCGTAATCGGAATTGCCTGACCCAGTGCCGGGCTGTAGACCATGACGGATTGCAGTGCATGCGGGCTGGTGCGGTATTCCGCTTCTGACCGGAAGATAATACGGCGCAGCTCATCGCCTTCGCGCAGCACGCCGATTTGTGAGCCGCTGAAGTGCTTCTGTAAAGCACTGGCAATATCACCACTGCTTAAACCCACCCGCCGGGCAGCGGTTTCATTAATCACCGGCAAAATGGTCTTCACCTGTTGCCGCCAGTTATCCTTAATCGCAATCGCACCTTCTTCCGCAAAGATTAACTTGGCCTGTTGTGCCAAATTGCGCAGCACAGCAGCATCCGGCCCGGTCAAACGGGCTTCGATTTTACTGCCACCGCCCGGCCCGAGGACAAACTTCCACACTTTATATTCCGCGTCCGGAAAGGTGGTACGGATATGATTACGCACGGTCTGCAATAAACCGTCAATCACCTCAAAGTTTTCGGTATCGACCAATATCTGCCCATACGAAGGCTCGCTGCTTTCTCCCTGATAAGTCAGCATAAAACGCAGATGTCCACCACCAACGGCTGACGTGGTGCCGGTAACACCGGGCTGTTCACGTATCCAGGCCGCCACCTTATGCAGATCAGCCGCTGTCTTGCGACTATCCGTTTCCGGGGGCAGATAATAATCCACCACAAACTGCGCGCGGGTTGAGGCCGGGAAAAAGCCAGAGGGTACGGCCTGAAAACTGTAAATCGCTGAGGCAAACAACAGAACGATCAACAGCACCGTCAGCCAGCGCACCTTAATCGCCAGATGCAACAGCCAGCGAAACGCACCGAGTATTCTGCCTTCCTGCTCTTCCTGTTGTTCCGGTGCAGCAGCCGCTGCCGCTTGTGCCATACCACCAAAACTGAGCGTGCAGTAGTACGGCGTAAGCCAGACCGCGACCAGCCAGCTGAATAACAGGGAAATAAAAATCGTCCAGAACAGCGAACCCGCATACTCACCGGTCGCATCGGGTGAGAAGCCAATAGGGGAGAACGCCAGAATACCGACAATGGTACCGGCCAGTAATGCCCACTTGTTCTTATTGGCAACACTGATGGCGGCTCGGGCAACATCTTCCCCTTTTTGCACCCTGACCAGGGTACCCTCCACCACCACAATGGCATTATCCACCAACATCCCCAGCGCAATAATCAATGCGCCGAGGGAAATACGCTGCATATCCAGTCCGCCGAGATACATACCCAACAGAGTGCCCGCAATGGTGACAATCAGGATACCGCCCATCAACAGACCGGAGCGCAGCCCCATGAACACCAGCAGAGTGCCAACAACAATCGCCAGTGCCAGCACAACATTCATCACAAAATCATCGACCGAGGCTTTAACAGATACCGACTGGTCAGAAATCGGGCGTATTTCAATCCCCAGCGGACGCTGCTCTTCCAGCTCGGTCAGACGCTGTCTGATCGCCTCACCCATATTCACTACATTACCGCCCAGCACATTAGAAATCCCCAGCACAATCGCGGGCTTGCCATCGGCAAAGACGCGCTGTCCCGGCGGTTCCTGTACGCCACGCCATACCCGCGCAATATCACCGAGACGGTAAGTGGCACCGCTTTGTGCATCAACAATCAGCAGTGCTTCTATGGTTGCAACGGAATCGATAGCCGCATTGGGACGAATACGGATGCGGGCATCTTCCAGCGTGACTTCACCGGAAGCGGTAACCAGATTCTGTCCTTCCAGCAGCTGCGCAATCTGGCCGGAGGAAATGCCCAGACGGGCGAGGCGAGCCGGAGCAAACTCCACATAAATCACCTCAGTGGGCACGCCGCGCAGCACGGCCTTGGACACATCATTCACCAACACCAGCTGCCTCTGCAAGGTTTTGGCGTATTCATAAATCTCGGATAGCTGATAGCCCTCACCGGTAATGGCATAGTAGAGGCCGTACACATCGCCAAAGTCATCGAATACCCGCGACGGGCCTGCATTAGGCGGCAGCTGATTGCGGGTATCGCTGACTTTGGCACGCATCTGGGTAAAGCGCTGATTCAGCTCCGGGCGGCCGGAACTGGCGGCAATCTCGTATTCAAGGGTAATTTCAGACAGGCCCGGCGTCGATATTGAAGTAATATCCTTAACACCCTGCAACTCCTGTAGCGCACTTTCGATCACATCCGTCACTTCCTCAGCGACTTCCATCGAAGTAGCTCCCGGATAGGGGGTAATGATCTGTGCCTGCCGGATAATAAATTCCGGGTCTTCAAACCGGGGCAGACTATTGTAGCTAACGTAGCCACCCACCAGAATCAACAGGGTAATGACAATGCTGATGAGACGCTTACTCACGCCAAACTGTGCCAGGTTCATACGCGTTTACCGCAGGTCGCCGATGGCGGTGACCGGACGCACCTTCAGTCCAGGCATCATGGCCGACACCCCGGCAGTCACCACCTGTTCCCCTGCGTTCAGGCCTTCCCTAACCTCAACCGCACCGTCACGCGCTGCCGATCCGAGGACGACTGCCCGCTTTTCAACGGCACCTTCCGCATTGACCACCCAAACCACCGGGCTATCGTCACTGTCCGCACTGACTGCGGTACCGGGGATGCTCAGTGTTTTTCCGGCCTGACTGGTGTCCGTCACCAACACCTGACCCACCATACCCGGAAAGATATTAAAATCCTCCGGACGCTCAATAGCGACACGTCCCTGAAAGGTACGGGTACGCTCATCGGCACGGGTATTAAATTCCACCACTTCGGCAGCGAAACGCTTGCTTGGTACCGCATCCAGCACCGCTTCCAGCTGCAAATGTTCGCGGCGCGCACCCAGCCGAGCCACATCCGGCCCCGGAATATTAAAGCTCAGCTCTAGCCGTCCCAGATTCTGAATCACCGCAACGGGCTGTTTCGGCTGGATATTGGTAAAATTATCCACCAGCCGCTCCGCAATAATGCCATCAAACGGTGCCAGCAGCGCGGCATCCTGTGCAGTGTCCTGTGCATTTTTCAGCTGTGTACGCAGGCTGTTGATTTGCGCCAGCTGGGTCGTGACATCTTCTTTACGCGAGCCGGTGCGCCCGCGTTTTAATGCCTGCTGGTCGGAGGTAAGCTGCGCCTGTGCCGTTTTAACCGCGGCCAGTTCAGCATCCAGCCGTTCTTTAACGACCAGTCCCTTACGGTATTGGCTTAGGGTGCGTTCGGCCTGCGCTTTAGCGGATGATACCCGCGCCTGTGCCGCCACAATTGCGGCGCGTAACGCGGCAATATCTTCCTGCCGCGATCCGCTGGTCATGGCTTTAAGGCGCGATTCCTCCGCCACAATGCGCGCCCGTAGCTGGTCGACGTTAGACTTATAGTCACGCGGATCAAGTTTGGCAATAACGTCGCCTTTCTTTACTTCGTCCATCGCATGAATCGGCAGCTCGACCACCTGACCACCAATGCGAAAGGATAATTCGGCAATCTGCGCGGGTAATACTACCGCCGGATACTGATATTCCGTCCCGCCCTGTCCGGTACTCACCGCAGCCACTTTCACCGGACGCGGGCCGGGGTCAGGAATAGCAGCCTCTTCCGCCGGTTGGCAACCCGACAAAGATAGCAGCATCAGAGATAAACAGATTCCGCGTTTAGGCATTAACATGCGTAATACTCCCGCTTTGTTGGGTTACCGGCGCGCTGGCAGTCGCCTGATCCAGAGTGAAACATTTTCCCCGTCCCGCAGAAACTGATGACCACGGGTAGTGCGTACGGTAACGATAAAATTGCGCAGATCCGTATCCAGTACCGGACTGATAGAGTGAATCCGCCCCCGGATTTTGTAGCGGGTGAGCGCCTGTTGCGGGCCGTTCGCCTCATCCGGCAAGCGATCCTCCAGCGAAGCATTCAGCGCAATAATATCAATATACGCCTCTGCTCCCCGGCGCAGGCTATCATACTGGTCAGAGGGCAAACGAATGGTCACTTCAAACTGGCTCGGATCAATCAGAATGATGGGGACGGTATTAAATAGCTGTTGCTCGGTTTGTGCCTGAATGTACTGCGGGGAATAATAATACCCCTGTTCCATATTAATGCGTGCCACCATGCCCTTAATCGGTGAGATCAGGTAGGATTCTTTTTTGGTGATATTAGCCGTCCCCATATTGGCTTTGGCGGTACCCACCCCGGCTTTGGCCGTGGCTACCGTAGCACGGGCCGCCGTCACATTGGCTTTGGCCGTGGCAAAATTGGCCTTGGTGGTCGCAATACCGGACTTAGCCACATTAATATCGGCTTTCGCCGAATTAATCTGTTCCACCGCACGACGCACCCCGGCTTTGGCTGAGGTTAAACGCGCCTCCGCATTGTCATACTCCAGTTGAGAGGCTGAGTTTTGTTTTAACAGCGTGGCGTAACGCTGAAAATTACGCTGCGCCACTTTGAGTCCGGCTTCAGCTTCCATGCGGTTGGCCTGTGCGACCGCCAGCCGGGTATTCGCCTGTACCAGCCGTGCATTGGCCTCAGCAATTTGTGACTGTGCTGCGGTGAGCTGTGAATGTGCGGTGGTCAGCTGCGAGTTGGCACTGGTGAGCTGCGTATTGGCGTTGACCAGCTGGGCATTCGCACCGGCAATCGAAGCGGCGGGACGGCTCTGATCCTGATAAGCCAGTACCTGTCCCTTTTTAACCCAGTCACCTGCTTTCAGATTCGGGTCCAGATAAGCAATACGCCCGGCGTTTTCAAACGTCATATATTCACGCCGAATAGCACGCGCGACTCCTTCGGTATAGACCCAGTCGGAATGCACACGCACCGTCTTGCGCGCCTGCGACACTGTGCCGGGTACTGCCGGTGTTACGTAAGGATTAATGCCGGGATCATCCGGTATCTCCCCCAAACCAGCCAGCGCTCCGGCTTCACCGGGCAGCTCAGCAGACGGACGATTATTAGCCAGCGCTTCATCTAGCGCCGGAATTTTAATGTTCATGCCGGGCTGTAATCCCATAGGATCACCACGCAACAAGACATCATTAACAGACAGTAATGCACCCCACAAATCGGAACTGCCATAAAACTGTTCAGAAATCTTTGACAGGGAGTCACCGGACTCAACCGTATAAGTTGTACCCTGCGCCAACACCTGCTCCAGCTGGGCAAGATCCAGCTCTGATTGCGCATCTACCCCCGGTTCGGCCAAGGCAACGCTAACAAAGACAGCGGATATTCCCGCTATGCGCCCGATCTGTTTATGCAGCTTCATTGCCCGCTACTCCTTTAAACATCCCGCTATTGTTGTCTGAATAGTTGATAGTTGTCTGCCACTGCGGTCAGCATTTAGCTGATCTTGCTATCTTGTCAGGTTTTTCAGCTGCTGTTTAAGCACAGAAACCCGTTCCTGCGCCCGCTCCCGCATCGTCGGCAGAGGACGTGTCTGAGCCTCGAAACCGCCACCCAACGCTAGTTGCAGATCAATATAGTTTTCCAGTCCGGCCCGCCGCGCAGTAATACAGGCACTGGCAGCATTAAGGGTACGCTGCTGGCTTTCCAGCACAGTCAGAAACGGCTCTATGCCCTCGCGATAGCGGTTAAAAGCAATGCGTTCGGCGGCTTTGGCCGCATTCGCCGCACTGCACAACGCGGCCTGTCGCCGGGAAATATCAGCCCGCACGGATAAGGCAGTTTCCACTTCACTCAGTGCGGTAAGTGCTGTCTGAGCATAGGCATGCGCCGCTTCCTGTTGCCGGGCTTCGTTTAGCCGCACATTAGCCTGTAAACGTCCACCCTGAAAAATGGGTTGTAAGAGAGTGCCCGCCAGATTCCAGAAGCCAAAATTGCCGTTCAGCAGATTACGCAGTCCGGTGCTCGCCGTTCCCAAACCGGAGGACAAACTGATAGTCGGCAATAAAGAACGCTCGGCTGCGCTCAGGTTAAAACCGGAGGCGCGCAGCTTACGTTCCGCCGCCAGCACATCCGGTCGCCGCGCCAGCAAACCGGCAGGCAGACCCGCTTTAGGCAAGGCCGGGGTATTCACCAAAGCATTGGCGGTGACAACTTGTCCGTCAGGATAACTGCCCGTTAACAACTGTAGCTGTCGGGTCGCTCTGTTGACCGCCTCCTGATAAGCGGCGAGTCCGGCTTTGGCTGAATCACGGTTGGCGATAGACAGATATTTATCCGCCGGTGACGCAATACCTACATCAGCCCGGTTGCCCACCTGCCGGGCCGTTTCTGCAATAACCTGCAGCGTACGCTGCGATAATGCACGCTGTTGTCTGGACTCGACGACCGCAAAATACGCTTTGGCTGTCTGGGCGGCCACAGCCTGTCGCACCGCTCGCAGTGCATCATTACTCGCCAGATAAGACGCGTTAGCCGCCGCCGACTGCGCCCGCAGCCTGCCCCAGAGATCGGCTTCCCAGGCCACATTGAGCAAACTCAGCTGATGGCTCTGGTTGGTCAGAAAACCAGCGGCTCCCGCCTCCTGGCGGGTACGGCTTGTATTTAACCCGGCACTCACCGTTGGCAGACGGCCTGCACCGGCGATAATCGCCTGCGCCCTGGCCTGCGCCGACTGCGCTTTGGATTGTGCGATCTGATAGTTATGGCCCGCCGCGCGCGCCACCAACCTGTTCAGATGAACATCTCCAAAACCTGTCCACCAGTTACCACTCACCACCTCACCGGGCGTGAGCTGATTAACCGGAGTCGCTGTCCAGTTAGCGGGCAATGTTTGCTTCAGCATTGCCGGCGTTGTTTTAACGGCTACCGCTGACTTTGCGTTATTCCCGGCAGAAACGGAAATATCTGCTTGCTTAAAATGCGTGCAGCCCGTGGTTACAATAAGCAAAGCAATCAGTAGTAGTGCCGGACTGTAATATGGGTTTACCAATGTTGATTTCCTGTTTCTGTAATCATTTCTGCCTGCAAAGTTTATGCAATAAAAATAAGGCCCAGTGTGACCAGGGCGGGCAAAGCCTGTACAAAAAATATTTTCTTTTCTGCCGTGATTGCCCCATATATACCGGCGATGGCAACACAACTCAGGAAAAATACCGCAATGTTCTGTTGCCATTGTGCATCCGAAATGAGCAGAGACCAGATCAGGCCAGCAGCCAGAAAGCCATTATCCTAACACTCAAAACAAAGGGACGATTCCATTGCACGTTTGTGTTCACATTTCGTGGTTTGTTTTACGCGAAGATTGTTAAGTTCTGCCTGGAAAGTGGTTTTATTGAACAAACCTGAGCTATCGCCCCATCCCTCTGGATCGATCCCGGCGCTTATGCTCAGGTAACCCCAACTCCCGTTTCCAGGCCTTTTCCCGCTCCACACTAGCCCTGATTTTCTCATCCAGTGCTTTCTGTGCTTCGCGTTCCTGTACCCGGTCAACTTCCTGTTTAGCTTCCAGTAACGCTGGCGAATACTGTCGAAGTTTCTGCTTCGCCAGCTTACCACCCAGACTTTGCTCATAAAGCGTATCAGGTTCGCGGTAAGCATTCACTCTTGTCCAACGCTGGCTTAATTGCTTCAATCGCTTTCTCAGCTTATTTCTGATCGCCAGCCACTCATGATAAGCCTTCTCTCTGAATCGCTTTAACACTCCAGAAGGATAAGCCGGTTCTTTCTGCGTATGTTGTGCATCCCATTGCTGCAGCTTGGTTTGCTCCCAGCTGATCCGATCTAACAAACGTTCCGACCGTTGCAGAATAATGCCCCGCTCCTCCTGAAAGGCTTCCGTGTAAGCAGCCTGTATTTCCACACCGCTATAATTGGTCAGAATCACTTGGACATCCTGTGCCACGATACCCGGTTTTACCTGCCTGAAAGCCTGCCGTAACCCTTG
>JBMZDK010000180.1:0-8611 GCA_049614265.1 Thiolinea sp. | reverse complement strand
CTAGCGTTGTATTCGGTGGGGGCAGTAGGGGCAAATTTAACGTTGATGCCGGGATGAGCTTTGGCAAATGCCGGTAAAACTTCTTTTTCCCACAGGTCTTTATCATCGACCCGCCAGCTTTCAATGGTTAAGTCGCCAGCCTGAGCGACGCCCATGGCTGCCAATAATACAGCGACAGATGATTTTAATGCGAATTTCATAGTTTCTCCTCCAAAGGGTTCTAGCCTCATTCTAAATGAGCAAATAATTCGAGTATCTTCCGTTTAATGCTGTGTTGTATTTTGCAATGCAGCACGCAAAGATCCCCGATGTTGTTCCAGCAACGCCTGAGCAGACGCTGCGGTTAATCCATGTGTCATTAAAACAGCTTCCGGCACGCGATAGTCCGTTGCTTCTAGATACTGCTGTGCCTGGATTTTGGTGCAACCACTGATTTGTGTGGTAATACCAATAGCGCGTTGTGCCAGCTTTTTGTTACTCACCTGCAGACGAATCATCAGGTTATCGTAAAGGTAGCCCAGTTTCGCCATGATCAGTGTTGATAGGCTGTTCAATGCAATTTTCTGCGCACTACCGGCAGCCATGCGAGTGGAACCAGCGATTGCTTCCGGCCCGGTATTAAGCACAATGTTGTAGCTGGATAAGTTGTGCATTGCGCTATCCGCATTATTACAGATACCAATAGTCAGTGCGCCGCTGTTTTGTGCCAGTGCCATCATTTTTAGCGTATAAGCTGTGCTGCCACTGGCAGAGACGCCGATCAGAACATCATCTTTTTTGAAATCAATGGTTTCTGCAGCTTGTTGTGCCAGTTCAGTATCATCCTCAGTTGCACCGCCAAAATTAAAAAAGCTATCCCAGCCACCGGCCAGTGATAATACCAGTCGTTCCTGTGGCCAGCCGAAGGTGCCGGGCAATTCCAGTCCGTCAATACAAGCCTGTGCACCAGCAGAACCGGCGCCACAGTAAATGAGCCGTCCGCTTGCAGATTGCTGTAGTTGTTCAGCCGCTGCACGGCCAGCTATCGCAATTTGTTGGTTACTGTGCTGTAAACACTGCAGTGCGTTTAGCTGTGCCTGGCATAACCGATCCCCAATCATTTCAGCAGGCCATTGATCCAGACCCTGCCAGGCCGGGTCAATATGTTCTGTGGATTGTGGTTCTGCTGTCATCGGGTTTGCCTGATTTGTTAAGTGACTACTTAATATGTTTTTAAGCAGTTGCAAATTCAGTGTATTTATTTAATACCAATTTTGCAACTGGTATTTTATTATTTGTTATTTTTCTTATTTTGGTATTATTATAGAGAGTATCAAAAGCTACCAATGACAAGATTGATGTTAAGACGGGAAGCAACAGGCAATGGCAAATGATGTATAGCTCACAGCTTTATTTAGGTATTGATGGTGGTGGCAGTACCTGCCGTGCCCGCCTGAGTGATGCGCAGGCCAATGTGGTAGGTGAAGGTTTTGCCGGGCCTGCTAATTTTCGTTTGGGTGTTGCAGAAGTATCACAACAGATTAAAGCGGCGACTCAGGCAGCTTTGCAGCAGGCAGGTTGTGCTGAGCGACCACTGGATACATTGCATGCCGGTTTAGGATTGGCAGGTGTGGTTTTGCCCTCGGATCAGCAGGAAGCACAGCCAATTAAAGACTTGTTTGCACACTGTGAATTGAGCAGTGATGCTTATATCGCTTGTCTGGGTGCTCATCAGGCCCAGCCCGGTGGGATTCTGATTTTGGGCACAGGTTCTTGCGCGCAGATTATTACTCCGGAAGTACAGCGTACCTATGGTGGCTGGGGCTTTGCGGTGGCTGATCACAGCAGTGGCGCATGGCTTGGTCGGGAGGCAATACGCCTGTCCTTGCTGGCGCTGGAGAAGGTGCAACCATCCACGCCATTAACCGAAGCGTTAAATGCTCAGTTTGATGAGCAGGCCGATCATTTTCTGGTTTGGAGCCTGAAAGCCAAACCGGCGGATTATGCGCGGTTTGCGCCACTGGTTTTTACCTATGCCGCTGAGGGTGATCCTCACGCTAAGTCGTTATTACAGCAGGCCTGTGTGGATGTTAGTAATTTCGTCAATGTGCTGGATCGACATCAAACCGGGCGCATTACTTTGCTTGGTGGTCTGGCGGCACTGTATCCGGCATTTTTACCGGCTGAGATTAATGACAAATTATGTCCGGCTCAGGGTGATGCGCTGGATGGTGCTTTGCTCATGGCGCGTAATCAATATCGGGAAACGGCATGCTAATTGAAGACTACCTCCTGAATCACCCCCGGATTGCTGAAAAAGGTAAGCCACTTTATCAGCGCCTGGCTCTGGCCCTGCGTGAAGGAATTCACGACGGCAGCCTGGACGAGGTGGATGCTTTGCCCAGTGAGCGTGAACTGGCCGCTGTGCTGTCAGTGTCCCGGGTGACTATCCGTAAAGCGATACAGGCGTTGGTGGGGGAAGGGCTTATTG
Source organism: Thiolinea sp. (assembly GCA_049614265.1). Classification (GTDB taxonomy): domain Bacteria; phylum Pseudomonadota; class Gammaproteobacteria; order Thiotrichales; family Thiotrichaceae; genus Thiolinea. The sequence goes on along the minus strand of JBMZDK010000180.1, from coordinate 6,141 downwards.
TGCAGCGCCGGGGAGCCGGGAATTATATCGCCCGCCGTATCCAGCAGCCGTTGAGCCACCTGACCAGTTTTAGTGACGATATGAATCGTCGTGCGCTGAGTTCCGGTGTGGTCTGGCTGGAACGTGCGATTGCGGAGCCGGGTGCTGAAGAACGCGAGTTATTAAAGCTGAATGGCGGTGAAAAGATTGCCCGTTTGTACCGTTTGCGCACGGCTGATGAACAACCGATGGCGCTGGAGCTGGCTATTTTGCCTGTACGTTTAGTGCCGGAGCCGGAACAGCTCAACGGTTCCCTGTACGAGTATCTGGGGGAGGGTGGCAACCGCCCGGTGCGAGCTACCCAGCGACTGCGTGCTGTGTCCTGTGATACCGAGCAGGCAACTTTTCTGCGTATTCCTCCGGCCAGCCCGGTGTTGTATATCGAGCGCCTGTCATACCATGAAAATGGTTCTCCGGTGGAATTTACCCGTTCACATTATCGTGGCGACAGCTACGACTTTATTTCAGAAATGGCCATTAAGCCCGGTCAAACCTAACAGACAGGATTTATCATGGAAGCTGCCCGTGCGATAGAGGCAACAGGCGAACTCAGTCAGCAAACTCCGGTATATGCCACCTTAATGGCAACGGAGGCAGCAGAAACACCGTATGGTATGCAACGCCAATTGGCTGAAGTGCAGGAAACCTTAAGCAAGCTGAGCAAACGTTTGCAGAGTAATCCACCCCGGTTAATTGTGACCTGTGGGCGCGGTAGCTCAGATCATGCCGGTGTCTTTGCGCGTTATATTCTGGAGCTTGGTTTAGGTATACCGACGACTTCAGCGACACCCTCGACGTTGTCGGTCTATGGTGTGGAAACGCAGCTAAAAGACTGTCTGGTATTGTTGATTTCACAGTCTGGTGAAAGCCCGGATTTGGTGAATTATGCGGAGTCAGCACAGCGTTCAGGGGCTTTAACAGTTGGTCTGATTAACTGTGATACCAGTGCGCCACTGGCAAAACACTGTGATTATGTGTTGCCATTGTGTGCCGGGCCGGAACAAGCGGTGGCAGCGACAAAATCTTACCTCTGCACCTTGTTTCTGGCTCTGCAAATCAAAGCAAGCTGGACAGCGAACCAGAATGATCAGCTTGCCTTGCAACAATTACCTGAGCATATGCAGCAGGCCCGGGCATTGGACTGGACAGTCGCTGTCGATACTCTGGAAGCCGAGAATAATCTGTTGGTTTTGGGGCGTGGCCCCGGTTTAGGCGTGGCGCATGAAATAGCACTGAAATTTAAAGAAACCTGTGGACTGCATGCGGAATCTTTTAGTGCTGCGGAAGTTTTACACGGCCCGCTGGCAATGATCAAGTCTGGCTTTCCGGTATTGATTCTGGATCAGGGTGACGAGTCTGCAGCCAGTATTTCAACTGCCGCACGACGTTTATTGGCGGCGGGTGCTACGGTATTAATGGCTTCTGCTAAACCTGTTAAAGGCTGCATAATGCTGCCGGTACTAAAAGAAGTCGCACCGGATTGTGCGTTGCTGACACAGGTGCAGAGTGCTTATTTTATGATTGAGGCGTTATCCCGTCGTCGTGGGTATTGTCCTGACGCGCCTGCGCATATCGCTAAAGTCACTAAAACCCTGTGATGGCACTATGATGAAACGCTTTGTCCTGACGCCGGTTAGCCTGTTTGTTGATGATGAGCTGTTGCAGGCACAGGCGGTGGTGATTTGTGCCGGTCATATTGAACGGATTTGTCCACAGCACGATATTGCACAGGAAATTGCTGCCGGGCTTACGGTGGTGGATGGTAATGGGCTGTTACTGGCCGCCGGGTTTATCGATACCCAGGTCAATGGTGGCGGTGGGGTGATGCTGAATGATCAACCTACGCTGGACGGTATTGATGCCATTCGGCACGCACATTGGTCAGGCGGCACAACGGCAATGTTGCCGACCCTGATTACTGACTGCCATGATGTAATGCTGCAGGCCGTTCATGCCGTGTCACAGGCGTTGGGGACGCTGCCGGGAATTCTTGGTATTCATCTTGAAGGCCCGCATCTGAGTGTATCCCGTAAGGGGGTGCATTCGGCACAGCAAATTCGCCCTTTTGATGCGCAGACTCAGGCATTGTTAGATGTTTTGCCTGCCGATAAGTATTTGCTCACGGTGGCACCGGAAACACTGGCGTCTGGTGTGATCCGTCGACTAAGTGGTGATGGTATTCGGGTAAGTGCAGGGCACACTGCAGCCACTTATGCACAAATTCAGCAGGCTCTCAAAGAGGGGCTCAGTGGATTTACCCATCTGTATAATGCGATGACACCGATGAGCAGCCGCGAGCCGGGTGTGGTGGGGGCTGCGCTGGAAGATCCGGATAGTTATTGCGGTATTATTGTCGATGGCTATCACCTGCATTGGGCGACGGCTAAGCTGGCAATCACTACCAAGCCACGTGGGAAAATGATGCTGGTGACTGATGCGATGGCGACGGTCGGTAGTTCACAGGATAGTTTTGAGCTGTATGGCGAGCGCATCTATGTTGATAATGGGCGTTGCGCAACTGAGGCTGGCACTTTGGCGGGTTCGGCGTTGGATATGGTGACAGCAGTACGCAATTGTGTGCAGAAACTGGGAATTTCTTTGCCGGAGGCCTTGCGTATGGCCAGTTTGTATCCGGCGCAGTTTATGGGGGTTGCTGATCAGTATGGGCGTATTTCTGCGGGCTTCCGGGCAGATCTGGTGTTACTCGATGATGATTTGCAGCTACGGCAGACCTGGGTGCAGGGGGAACTGTGTTTCGCGGCCGTTTAATCCGCTGTCCATTTGAAAAATGTCGCCCCCAACACCAGAAAGACCACTGTGGTTCCGCCCAGTACCAGTAAGTGCGTACTAATCTCTATCAATCCGGCTCCGTCAATCATAATGGCCCGTGCTGCGCTCAGAATATGCGTCAGGGGGGATAGCTGGCTGAACCACTGCATTAATGGGTGTGTCCCTTCCATGGAAAACCAGACACCGGACAGCAACATCATGGGCCAGGTCAGGACATTAAGCAAACCACCGGCTAATTCTTCGCTGCTCACCCGTGCAGCCACCAGCAGACCCAGTGATATCAGGCTAAATGTTCCAAGCACCAGTACCAGCAGTAAGCTAAAGTAATTGCCTTCCATGGTGAAATTCATTAGCAGATGTGTGCCCATAAATACGGCTGCAGTCACCACAATCACCAGAATTGCCCGTGATAATACCTGCGCCAGTAAGAACTCAGCCGCACTCAGCGGTGTGGCATTTAACCGTTTCAGATAGCCGCTTTTGCGATAGCGGACAATGACGTAGCCGACACCAAACAGACAGCTGAACATCATGTTCATCCCCAGAATGCCGGGTAGCACCCAATCCACATAACGGATTTCTTCGCCCTGCACACTCTGTTTATTCAGTGCTGAGTTCTCGGTGCTATGGAGGATTTTTTCCAGAAAGTACCCTTTTTGTGAATCACTGTTTACCCAATAATTTTGCTGCGCCGGGCGTAAATCAACCAGCATGTCCACCTGATGCCGCCCCACTTTACGAATGGTGCGTTCTACATCATCAGGTGTGACAGTGTAATATTGCACATGGCGGGTCTGTAAAAACGCATGCATCGAGGTATCGACTTCAGCAGATTCAACAGACGGTGAAGCCGTTGCAGAAACGACTGCTACTTTAAACAGTGGTCGGCCATCGCCTGAAAAGACAAAGGCCAGTCCAAACACCAGTATGACCGGCAAAATAAGGTTCCAGCCCAGCGAAGAGCGATCACGGATAAACTCCAGTGAGCGTGCGTATAGTGTTGCCCGAACCCGACGCATCATGCGCGTAACTCCTTGCCGGTCAGTTCCAGAAATAAGTCTTCCAGTGATCGTGGCCGTACCGTGAGATTAGCCAGAGAAGCCCCATGTTGCATTAAAGTCTGTAGCGTAATATTGACGTCTTTAGATACAATCTCGACACTCGGTGTCACCTTATCCAGCCGTCGGTGCGATACATGCGCTGCCGCTTTGCCCAAATCAACCTCCGGCAATTCAATCACTACATCTTCAAAATGTTTGCTCAGTAAATTATCCGGTGAACCCATCGCAATTATCTTGCCGTGATCCATGATTGCAATTTCATCACACAGATTGTAGGCCTCTTCCATATAATGCGTAGTCAATAGCACCGTCTTACCACGTGCCTTAATACTGTTCACCAACTCCCAGAAATTCAGCCGTGCCTGTGGGTCAAGTCCGGTGGTTGGCTCATCCAGGAACACGACTTCGGGGTCATTGACCAGTGCAATTGATAACAGCATGCGCTGACGCTGGCCGCCGGAAAGCTTATTGGCATCGCGATCCAGAAAACTCTCCAGCCGGCAAATACTTACCAGGTCATCCATGCTTAAGCCATCAGGATATAATGCACGGAAAAATGTCAGGTTCTCACGTACGGTAAGAAAATCCTGTAGAGCAGTATGCTGAAACTGGATGCCTGCTTCGAGGCGGAATTGTGTTCCCTGAGGCTGGCCCTTATAAAAAATCTCTCCGCCGGTGGGTTTGCTAATGCCCTCCATCATTTCAATGGTAGTGGTTTTACCCGCACCATTCGGGCCGAGAAGGCCGAAACAGATACCACTGTTAACCTGAAAATCCACGCCGTCGACGGCTTTTACTTCGGCGTAATGTTTTTGCAGGTTACGGACTTCGATAATGGGTGTATTTGCCGACATACTGATTATTCTGTTTTTGAATTACTGTTGAGTCTAACAGGAAGTATAAGGAATAGCTGCGGCAGTCGTGTTTTCCCGTAGTCGGTAGGCGGGGGATATATCAACATAAAAAAGCCCGCTCCCGGTAACCATTAATAATGGCTACCAAAAGCGGGCCGGGTTAATAGCTGAGGTTAGTCAGCTTTTAACTTGCAGGGCTATGCCTTAGACATAATCCTTGTACTTATCCAGGAAGCGCGTTGGCTTAGCCAGTGCGTCCTTACGGAAGGGGTCGCCCAGCTCACGGGTACACATAACTTCAATAACGGTGGTTTGACCGTCATTCATCTGTGCATCTACCGCTTTGCTCAGTGCCGCGCCCACATCATCCAGCTCGTCAACAGTAACGCCATTCGCACCCATAGAGCGTGCCATGTCTGCGAAGCTTTCGTTACCTTTTTCGTTCAGCTCGCCAGCTACAAAACGACGGCCATAGAACTCAACCTGGTTCTTCTTCTCTGCACCCCATTGACGGTTGTGGAAGACCACTGCCGTTACCGGAATGTCATGACGAACCGCAGTCAGTACTTCAACCATGCTCATGGCCCATGCGCCGTCACCAGAGTAAGCAATCGCCGGACGATCAGGGCAAGCAGCCTTAGCACCCATAATAGTCGGCAGCGCGTAACCACAGTTACCGAAGCTCATTGGCGCGAACATGGAACGTGGACGATCAAAACGCAGGTAGCTGTGTGCAACCGAATTGATGTTACCAATGTCAGTAGACACCATCTTGTCCGCAGGCATGGCATTTTCCAGCTCACGCAGCACCTGACGTGGGTGCAGCCAGCTGCCGTCTTCGTCAGCCTGCTCAGCGATCATGTCCATAGAGTACTGATCTTTCTCGTGAATCCACGCATCCAGCTCAGTTTCCCAGTTGGCTTTTTCTTTCGCCATGTCAGCCATACGCTGTTCGCGGGTCTCGTCACTCGCCAGAGCTTGGTCTTTCAGCATATCGGTCAGTGCAATCGCACACGCTTTCGCGTCAGCACAGATACCAACAGAAATCTTCTTAACCAGACCCAGCATCTTGTGGTCAGCGTCGATCTGAATGATCTTCGCGTCTTTTGGCCAGTAGTCCATGCCGTGCTGTGGCAGAGTACCGAATGGGCCAAGACGGGTACCCAGTGCGATAACTACATCAGCCTGACTGATCAGGCGCATACCGGCTTTAGAACCCTGATAACCCAGTGGGCCACACCATTGTGGGTGTGAAGCAGGGAAAGAGTCGTTGTGCTGGTAAGAGTTAACGACCGGACAGCCCAGGCGTTCAGCCAGTGCAACACACTCGTCTACGCCATCAGCCATAATGACACCGCCGCCAGCCATCAGAACCGGGTTCTTAGCGGTTTTCAGCA
>JBMZDK010000179.1:0-8618 GCA_049614265.1 Thiolinea sp. | reverse complement strand
ACAAGCCATTGCCAACAAACAGGAAGCCTGGAGTGAGGAATGGTGATCAACGATGCGCCAGAAAAAAAGCTGTTAGTCCTAATGAATGGCTTACTGGTGGGCTGTCTACGCAAATCCAGCGATGGTGGCCTGTCTTTCCGGTACGATGACTCATGGCTCGAACGCCCCGGTAAGCGCCCGATTTCGCTCAGCCTACCTACTGAACCTTCATTTCACGCCGGGGAGAAAGTTTACAGCTTCTTCGATAATCTCCTGCCTGATAATCCCGCTATTCTGCAACATATCCAACAGCGTTTCAGTGTGCGCAGTAATCACCCCTTTGACTTGCTGGAAGCGATTGGCAGGGATTGTATTGGGGCGATTCAGTTACACAGCGATGATCAAATATACGATTTACGCACGATCATCGGCAAACCGCTTAGCGACAAAGAGCTGGAAGAGCGCTTTATCTCAAGTCGCACTGCGCCGCTTGGCATGAGTGATACGCATGAGGAATTTCGCATCTCACTCGCCGGTGCGCAGGATAAAACCGGTTTACTGTGGCACGACGAAAAGTGGCAATCGCCGGAGGGTACAACACCGACTACACACATTATAAAACTACCTATCGGTAAGATCGACTACAACAATATTGACCTGAGCGATAGCGTTGATAATGAGTGGCTGTGTCTGAAAATACTGGAGCTGTATGGGTTAGAGATCACACAGGCTGAACGCCTTACAGTGGGTGATACCACGGTATTATCGGTAAAACGCTTTGACCGCCAGTTACACAGCAGTCAGTCCTGGGTGATGCGCCTGCCACAGGAAGATATGTGTCAGGCGCTTGGTTTTTCTTCCGGCCAGAAATATGAGGCACACAAAGGGCCAGGCATCCCGGAAATCATGAAGCTATTGGAACGTTCGCGACAGAAAGATAAAGATCAGGCTGACTTCATGCGCGTCAATTTTTTGTTCTGGCTGATGGCTGCTCCGGATGGACATGCTAAAAACTTCAGTATTTTTCTTAAGCCGGACGGGGAGTTTCAGCTGACACCCTTTTACGATGTCTTGTCCGTTTATCCATTTATGAATAGCGGTGCGTTACAGAAGCAGAAACTTAAAATGGCGATGTCACTCCGCGGCAGTAAACGTTATTACAATTGGCACAAAATTCAATTGCGCCACTTCTTTTCTACTGCTGAGCAGAGTGGTTTCAGTCGGGAAAATATGCGCCAGATCGTAGAAGAGACGCTTGCTGGTACAAAAAACGTGCTGGAGCAGGCGCAAGCAATTTTACCTGCTGACTTCCCTGTCAGTGTTAGCGACCCAATTTTCGTGGGCATAGAACAAACTGCAAACAAGCTCTCTCAGCAGCTATGAACCCTTCGCAAAGCTGGCGGAACGTATTCGTATGGCAATACGTCCGCCTAAAACCCCTTCACCAAAGCAGAATGAGCAAAATTCAAACCAGCTAAACGGGAATCTTTGATCCGAAAACCGTTCTGATGCGTATAGCAGAATACTATCTAAACGTTAAATGACAGATCAAAGAGGCTTTAATCATGAAAAAATTCTATGCCCTGTTAACAGGTATTGCTCTTTCCACTTCCGCCATGGCTAACGGCAATGTCGCAGTCGGTGAATTCTCTAAAGGCCAGCTGGCTGGCTGGGAAGCCAAAGAATTCAGCGGTAAAACCCAGTACCAAATCACCGCTGAAGGCAATACAAAAGTGCTTAAAGCTACCAGCAACAGCTCAGCCTCCGGTCTGGGTAAAAAAATCAAAATCGACCTCACCAAAACACCGGTTATGAATTGGAGTTGGCGTATAGACAAAAAACTGGGCAAACTAAATGAGCAAAGCAAACAGGGTGATGATTACGCTGCACGTGTTTATGTCATTGTCGATGGTGGAATTCTGCCCTGGAATACCAAGGCGTTGAACTACGTTTGGTCAAGTAATCAGGCACGCGGCACAACATGGGGCAACGCTTACCTGCCTAAGAATGCCAAAATGACGGCTGTACGCGGCTCACAGGATAAAGCCGGTGGCTGGGTACGTGAGAAGCGTAATGTACGAGCTGATTTCAAGCGCATTTTTGGTAAAGACATTACCGAAATTGATGGTGTTGCCATTATGACGGATACCGATAATGGTAAGGGCCAGGCGACCGCAGCTTATGGAGATATTTTCTTTTCGGCTCAATAGCCTCTTTTTAAATTACTGCCTGATCCCTGCGCAAAATGTTGTCAGGAACTTTGAAGCCTACGCTCCATGTTAAACGGGACTTCATTCTGACAACTTTTTGCACAAAATATAGAATTCCTTTATTTTTCATGCTCTTGCTACTCTTTCCCCCAGCCAACCCCGCTATCAAGATTTAAATACCGATTATCTGCATTATTTAGAAATCACAGTGCTAATTAATTACTTTTTAGTGCGACAAAGGCAATTAATCTTAAATTTACCAATTACAAGCCGCCTTTTGTAAGGCCTGAATTCTTTTAAAGAACACACAGGTAAAATTAATGTTACAAAAAAACTGCTATATAAAGCAGGTTATTCAAAAAAAGCATTAATTATTTTAACAGCATTTATCAGAAGAGAGACCAAAATGATACCAACATAAAATACGAGGTAGTAAGCATGAATAAGCTAAAGTTGAACTTTAAATCAGATCCGGCAGACGTTTTTCCGGGCTTCAGAGAACATCACTTTCAGCCTTTCACACAAGGCCATATTGACATCAAACTCCCCCTGCCTAACTCGGATATCCGGTTGTTTATTTTCAAGCCCGTACAATACCCTTACCTCTGGATAAAGTATCTGGAAGGACTCAAACGCGAATACACCAGAATGGGAGTTGAGCACATACTTGATATTGAGAGGCTCAGCAACCCCGTCTCAACATCTTTAGCTATGCTTGCAATTATCGACGGCGAAGTTTTAGCAGGTATCAGGTTCCATGGCCCTCTAAAGCGCTCAGCACCGGCGACCGTGCTTAAAGAAATGGCTGCGGGCAATCCGGAGTTGCTCAAAGAGTGCATCGATGGCTGGTTACCGGAGAATGTTAATGAGCCTAAAGGGCTGTGGATCAATACTCAAACTTCAGCACGAAAACGTCTGTTACAACTGATGGCCCGATGCGTTATTTATGGCTCACTGATTTTAGACTGCCGCTACGCAATCTGTACCAGTCCAAAAAATATTACCCGTATGCACAAAGACCTTGGTATCGAAGTCATAGAGGAAATTGGCTGCGTGCCTTATCCCAATAACCAATATGAAACCACATTTGGTTATTTTGACATGCATCAAATACTGGAAAAATGTAATGACCAAAACCGCGTTTTATTAAAACGCGACTGGCAGCAAATACATTATGCCCGCATGGTTGGCAATGATACTACTCCGGTTAATGAATGGCGACCGGTTATACTGGACACAGGAAACCCATTTCATAATCAGGCTGTGGAATCATTATTAATTGATAGTGATTATGAAAAACTTGAAAATATTGCGGTAATGCAGGAGGAATTTAATGAAATTCTGCCCCCTGTGACACAAGAACTAAAAGATGAAAGTAATCGCTGGGTACTTTACCCGTGGCGGAAGGTCGCCATTGAGTTGCTGGGGCCAAATGCTTTCAGAAAACTACTGCATGACCGTAACCGTAATAAAATCACTGATGAAGAACAAAAAATATTGTCTGGCCTGAAAATAGGGGTAGTCGGCCTGAGTACAGGCCATGTCATTGCACATACTCTGGCAATGGAAGGTATTTGCGGTGTTCTGAAACTTGCTGATTTTGATGTGCTCGAAGTATCCAACCTTAATCGTATCCCTGCCAATTTGCTGGATATTAATGTCAATAAAGCCGTGGCGACAGCACGCAGGATTGCTGAACTTGATCCCTATCTGGAAATTGAGGTCTTCGAGGATGGTGTCACCGAGGCCAATATCCACAATTTCATGGATGGTCTCGACATTGTGATTGAAGAATGTGACTCTCTGGATATCAAAGTCATGGTCAGAGAAGTTGCTCAGGAGTATAAAATTCCCGTCGTCATGGCAACCAGTGATTTGGGCATGCTGGATATCGAGCGCTTTGATCTTGATGAGAACCTTGCACCGTTTCATGGGTTGGTCGATGTCAGCACCCAGGAACTGAAAGGCTTGTCACGGCGTGATAAGGCAGGTTATGCCCTCGGCATTCTGGAAGGCGAAAAAATTTCCGGGAGACTCGCGGCATCCATGGCCGAAATTGACCATAGCGTAAAAACCTGGCCGCAACTGGCTTCTGATGTCACTCAGGGCGCGGCAATGGTCGCAGCGGCGGTAAGAACGATTGGTTTAGATCACCCACTCCCCTCCGGTCGCACCCGCATGGACATGATCGAAACGCTTAACGCTATCGCTCCCCCCCAAAGTCCGGCAACAGTTCACACACCAACACCATCTGTACCGGAATTTAATGGTCAGCTAAAACCGGATATGTTGTTAGCTGCCTGCTACGCACCATCACCAGGCAATATTCAGCCCTGGAATATTACGTGGCAGAAAAACAAACTTCATATCGAGCTGCGTAGGGATCTCACCACCAGTATGGATGTTAAGTGGCGCGGCGCTTTGATATCACTTGGCGCTGCCTGTTTAAACGCCGAAATCATTGCAGCTAAACACAACATGTTCAAAGAAACCTGTTATTTCCCTGAGCCTGATAATCCGGATCTGGCAATTACGGTTACCACCGGACGCAACGCGGCAGGAAATAAAAGCAAAGCACCGCCTATTGAGCTGCTGAATTATGTATTAAGTCGTTCCACTAACCGAAACTTAGGAGAGCCCAGGAAGATCCCTGCGGCAACAATGGCCAAGCTGGAAACCATTACCGGGCTATATCCGGTCAAAATGCATACGCTAAGCACGCGGGAAGATATTGAACAATACATAATGCTGGCTGAAGAGTCTGATCGCCTGCGACATCTGGCAGATCATCTGCATAACGAAATGATGCAGGAACTTATCTGGCCTCAGGGAAAACCCATTGAACAGGGAATTGATGTCAGGTCACTGGAATTACCGGAGAAAGACCTGAATGTCCTGCCCATTATTCAGCGTAAAGATGTCATGGAGAACCTGGCAGAGTGGAATGTAGGAAAGGCATTAGGCGAATACAATCGCAAACGCATAGATAGCTCATCAGCAGTTGTTATGTTGTCTATACCGGGAGGAACAGAGCGTGACTATATGTTGGGTGGAAAAGCACTGCAACATTTCTGGCTGTTAGCTGAAAAGCATGGCCTCGCTGTACACCCGGTTTCACCGGTCTTTCTCTACGCTCAGACAGAGGAGGAGGTTGAAACGCTGATGCAGGGTAACTACACCACAGAAGTCAGCAAAATCCGGTCAGCGTTCAATAAACTGCTAAATCTTGGTGAGGATGATCATCCCGTCCTTGTTATGCGCCTTGGCTATGCGAAAAAACCAACTTGCCGAAGCTACCGGCGCGCATTAGACAATCAGTGACAAGCATAAACAGGTCACTTATGCGATAAATAAATCGAATCCAGAGAATCATTGAAAGACGTTTCTGGCAAGGGATAACCCGCATAGCGAATGGTTCCCTTGCCAGCGTTTTTCGCCTGATACATCAGATCATCAGCAATACCAACAATTTGATCCAGGCTATCACCATGCAACGGATAGCAACAAACCCCAATGCTCGCACTAATACAGAAGCGGTTATCACCATCAACCATTGGGTCTTCAATTAAGGACAGGATTTTTTCTGCCAACACCTCAACACTTTCCTGTTGGCATCTTCCCCGTAAAGTAGAAAATACCAGGATCTCATCACCACCAAGCCTTAACGCATCACCTCTTTTACCCAGCCATTTATGCAGCCGTTTACTGAGTATTGTCAGCACGGCATCACCAGCCTTATGACCATAGGTATCGTTCACTTCTTTGAATCCATCAAGGTCAATATACAGAACCACAAAAGCATGACCTGCCCGTTTGGTTTCCAGCGCATATCGCTCAAACAAGCGCCCCATGTACCCACGGTTATAAAGCCCCGTGAGCGGATCATGAGTTGCAGCAAAAATGGCTTTTTGTTCCGATTTCTTGGTGTGCTCTTTGAATTGCAGCAGCGCGAGTGTTGCTAGTAGCAGAAAAATGGATACGGCAAATGCCATACCTAGAAAGAAACCTATCGGCACAAACCATTCAAGGTTCTTTACGAAAGGATAGTCCAGCCAGTGAATGCTAATGCAAATGAAGCAGATCGCTGTGATTTTCTCCAATCTGACCTGATCCTGTGAAATTGCTTTCTCGGAAAACAGGCTCAGCCCCGCCAGCAACAGACAAGCCGAATTAAACATAGCAAATACAAGATCAGCCAACACCAGGTTCTCCGCAAAACGGATACCGGTGGCAACAAGGAACAGGCAAAAGAGCACCTGAACCCAGGCAACAGGGTTTATCGGTTTTCTGATAAAAAGCTGAGTGCCGACAAACAAACCCAAATTCACTGCCATTTGCAAACCGTAAAAGATAACATCACCAGCCAGTGATTTTTCCGGGTTGCCGAAGAACAATAACCCCAGAAAATAAGCAAGAGCCTGACATAAAGCAGCTCCAAGCCACCACTCCATTCCGGGCCGCGATGGCATTTTCCGGATCATTAAGAATAAAGCAGCAACCAATAGCAGGGCGGTTGTGCTAATGATCATCACGATTTGAAAAGGATGCATTAGAGTTATTTTTATTTGCTACAGACAATTATTTTTTCACACACAGCAAATAAAATTTCTACTTAAAAAAGACCAACGGCATGAATTGCTTTTTTATTAATCACCAATGATTTATTTATATACAGAAGAGCCCTGGGGAAATACTTCTTGTTCCGCACCTTTCTGTTCTGAAGGGGAGAAACCGGCATAGCGAATAGTACCTTTACCGGCAGTTTTAGCCTGATACATAAGATCATCAGCAATACCAACAATCTGATCTAAACTTTTACCATGTAAGGGATAACAACAGACTCCAATACTTGCACTGATATGAAATTTATTACTACCATCTACCATTGGGTTTTCAATGATTGAAAGAATACTTTCAGCAAGAAAACATACACTTTCTTTTCTATAGTCTCCCCGCAGGGCAGAAAAAATCAGAATTTCATCCCCACCAAGGCGTAAAGCATCACCCTTTGAACCCAACCATTTTTTTAGACGTTTGCTCAGGATTGTTAACACAACATCACCGGCTAAGTGCCCGTAAGTATCATTAACTTCTTTAAAGCCATCAAGATCAATGTACAAAACGACAAAATGACCATCGGATTTTGCAGCTTCATTAGCGTAGTTCTCGTACAAACGCCCCATGTGGCCACGGTTATAAAGGCCTGTCAGCGGGTCGTGTATAGCCGCATGAATTGCTTTTTGCTCAGATACTTTGGTGTGATCCCTGAATTGCAAAAGCGCCATAGCTGCCAGCAAAAAACAGATAGTCACAGCAGAAACCATACCGATGAAAAAACCAATAGATGTAGACCAGCCAGTGCCTTGTACAAAAGGATAATTAAGCCAGTGGACACTGATAAATATAAAGCAAAGCGAGGTGCTTCTTTCCAGTTTATTATGCCCCAAAGACAACAGCTTTTCATTGAACAGACACAGCCCGGCCAATAGCAGGCACAATGCGTTGAATAACGCAAACAATAGGTCAGCAAGAATTATAAATTCAAAATAGCGAAAAATAGTCGCCAGTAAAATCACAACACAATACGAGAGCACCCAGGTTGAAATCTTAATAGGCTTTCTAATGAATTGCCGGGTGCCAACAAAAACACCTAAACTAACTGCCATTTGCAGACAATAAACGAATATCTCTCCAACAAATGGCTTACTTCCATTCTCATGAAAAATAAGAACAAGAAAATATGATAATGCCTGAAAAGAAGTAGCCGAAAGCCACCAGTTCATTCCCGGTCTTGAAGGCATTTTTCTAATCATTAGAAACAGGGCACTAATCAAAAATAATGCCGTAGTACTAATAATCATTACAACCTGAAGATGATGCATGAGAATCAGTTATTATAATTTTAAGTAGTCCCTCTTTGCCAAATTGCGAGTATGATTTTTTTAGTAAGCCACCTAAGCCTTGATGATACTTAGGTTAAAGAACTTGAAAGGTTTTCATACTACTTAACAATTAAGCCAGTTCAATCGTGATTACGCATAAGCATTAAATTTTATTGGTCTATAAATTACACGATCTTGCTCTCATCATAGGCTAGTTTTGTAATGCATTGCAAGCATAACATAAACTTATAAAAACACTTAAACGACTGATTGAGAAGTAAAAAAATCATTTTTACCGTTATCTTCCACAGGTATTAAAGTCAATTTAAATTGAATCAATCTTAGCATTCAATTTATATAACCCCCAAAAATACCAGTGACTTGACTCTAAAAAGACAACGAAAAAAATGATTAATTTCTTAGCACGACCCATTGTGAAGACCTACCACACGATCACTGCCCCGAATAAACACACGCAAAGAAAAATTAAGCCAAACTCACCATAAGGCTAAAATTTTCAGAAAAATTCCGCATCTGATGCAGCAGA
>JBMZDK010000178.1:0-8644 GCA_049614265.1 Thiolinea sp. | reverse complement strand
TCTGTTAGCGGGCGATACTCATCGTTTTCTTCGTATTGCAAACCGGTAGGATCAACAGAATCACTGTAGGTGTAATCGTCATCTTCCCACGCAGTCGGATCATCATTATCCGCTGCTGAAGTATCTGTATTTGCCCATGCAGCTGGCTCATTACTATTATCATTATTCTGCGCATTCTGCCCTGTTTGTGCAACAGCAGCTCCGGAACCAGCCAGGCTTCTGGTTACCTCATCTTCAATGTCATCCTGATTATCATCGTCAAATTCCCTGTCCATCTCTTCACGTTCAGCAGCTTCTTTTGCCGCTTTCTCTTCACTCGCCACAGCCACCTGTTTCGCAAAGAGAGAACTGGCTACCAGACCAATCTCAAAAAGAATCCACATCGGAATTGCCAGCATCAGCTGAGAGATAACATCAGGAGGCGTCAATAACATACCAACAACAAAAGCCCCAACAATTACATAAGGACGTTTCTTTGCCAGACTTTCGCGTGTAGCCATCCCTGTGGATATCAGCAAAATAGTAGCGACAGGCATCTCAAACCCAATGCCAAATGCCATAAACAGCGCCATCGCGAAATCCAGATAACTACCAATGTCGGGCATGTAAGTTGCCACATCAGGCACAAAAGCCGGTAACACACTGAAAATTAGCGGCAATAGGATAAAATAGGCGAATAACACACCAAGATAAAATAACAGGACACTGGAGATCAGCAGTGGAATTGCCAAACGCTTTTCATGCTTATACAAACCCGGCGCGACAAAACCCCAGAACTGATATAAAACATAAGGTAAGGCCACCAGAAAAGCAGCCAGCAAAGCCAGCTTCAAAGGCACCAGAAACGGAGCAATAGTGCCGGTAGAAATCATACCATCCGGCACCTGACCGGCTAACGGTAATGCAAATAACTCATATAAATCCTTAGCGAACGGAAACAAACAAACAAACACGATACCAATCGCTAAAACCATCCGCAGTAAACGATCACGCAATTCGTATAAATGCGCGAGAAAGCCTAATTCCTGTTCACCTGTGGAAGATTTATCTGACATACCTATGACTTTTTACCACTGACTGACTTTAGTGATTCATTGACTGAGTCACTGATATCTTGCGTGGAGGAGCTGAACTGCTCACCCGCTTTGTTAATGTCCTGACGCAGGTCGTCAGTTTTACTTTTCATAATATCGCGCAACTCACTGATTTCACTTTCCTGCTTCTTCAGCAAATTACGCATTTCCTCAGCCTGAAACTCCCGCTCAATGTCGCTGCGCGTAGTAGCAACAAAAGCACGGGCTTTGCCAACCATCTTACCTACTTTAGCCGCAATACCAGGCAAGCGTTCGGGGCCAATCACCAGCAAGGCGATCACCCCAATCAGCAGCATCTCCAGAAAGCCTGAGTCAAACATATAGTGAGTACCGACTTAAGACTTAGTCGAATCTTTCTGTGTCACTTCCGCATCAATGACACGGCCAGCATCACTGCTTTGCTCATGCGTCACTTTCTCTGCTTCCTTAGCTGCAGCCGCCGCAGTATCCTCTTCGTCCTTCATTGACTTTTTGAAGCTTTTGAAGGCACCACCGAGATCACCACCCATATTGCGCAGACGCTTTGTGCCAAACAACAACAAAATAATGACCAGAATAATTAATAACGACCAGGGGCTAATACCACCGAAACCCATATCTATCTCCTCTAAAATCAAACTGACCGTGCCAATAAGTGATTGACCTACGACCAGCCCTAAAACTGTTAAACAGCATGCCTTACATACTTATTTATGACTGCTTGCGGTTAGCCTTTTCCACCAGGCCCGAAGTACCAAAGCGCCGTTCCAGCTCAGCCAGCACATCGTCCGGATGCAAACCCTGCTGAGCTAATAAGACCATCGTATGAAACCAAAGGTCAGCAACTTCATAGACAATCTTGTCTTTCTCACCATCCTTAGCTGCCATCACTGTCTCAGTAGCTTCTTCCCCGACCTTTTTCAGGATAGCATCCAGCCCCTTGTGGTAAAGCTTGGCCACATAAGAACTGTCCGGTTCGGCTTGCTTACGCGCTTCCAGCACGGCTGCTACTTCTGTCAGCACACGATCATTCATCATGAGCGGCATTATATAGAACTACCCACCGAAGACCAGAATAAACTTGGGGGTAGATCAGCAATACTCAATACCTGTTACAACAAATATTGGAAATATTTACCCTAACCGCATTTCAATCCCTTGCTCTGCCATATACTGCTTCGCCTCACCAACAGTGTACTCCCCAAAATGAAAAATACTCGCCGCCAGCACTGCATCCGCCTTACCCTGAACCACCCCGTCAGCCAGATCCTGTAAATTACCCACACCACCCGAGGCAATCAGCGGCACATTCACCCGTTCATTAATGGCACTCATCAAATCCAAATCAAAACCACTTTTGGTGCCATCGCGATCCATACTGGTCACCAATAACTCACCCGCACCGTAGCCTGCCATTTTCTCCGCCCAGTCCAACGCATCAATACCCGTTGCCTTACGCCCACCATGGGTAAAGATTTCCCAGCGTTTTGGTTCATCTTCCGCGCTTACGGTCTTAGCGTCAATCGCCACCACGATACATTGTGAGCCGTAATAATCCGTGGCATCGCGCACCAATTCCGGATTAAACACCGCAGCCGTATTAATCGCGACCTTATCTGCTCCTGCATTCAGCATACGGCGTACATCTTCCAGCTTACGTATTCCCCCGCCTACGGTTAAAGGAATAAATACCTGTGAGGCCACTGCTGTTACCACATGCTCGATGGTATCGCGGTTATCTGAACTGGCAGTAATATCAAGAAAAGTAATTTCATCTGCGCCTTCACGGTTATAACGCGCTGCGATTTCAACCGGGTCGCCCGCATCGCGGATATCAACGAAGTTTACCCCCTTCACCACGCGGCCATTATCGACATCCAGGCAAGGAATAATGCGCTTTGCGAGTCCCATATAATTTCCTATTTGATCCTATTTCAACCAGTCTCTGGTTTCTTTCCTATTCAACAGATAACGGCATACCAGAAACAGGCCTAACATGGCTAACTTGCCAATAAACTCCGGCAGCATGTCATTAAGAATGACCTGACGCGCAAAACCTTCGGGTACAGTCAGATACTGGTAAGCTGAAGTCCCCAGCGTCCAGAACACAAAATAAACCAGGTAAAAATCAAACTGACGCCGCCCCCGGTCTTTATACCCCAGCAACTGAAAGCCGATATACATCATCCATGTTGATACCAACATGCCAACAACCAGGCTGAAATAAATATAATTCATATCCAGCCCAACGCCGGTCCAGTCACTTCTGACATTGCCGAGATTAATGATACCCAGGTAGAGATTCATCCCGCTGACCGCTACTCCAAGGCTACCGAAGATTACCACTAACAACCCCACCATCCAGGGGGACAGCGGCTTTTCTGTTTCAGTTACTTCCTGAGAAGTATTCATTGCAATTTACCCTGCTGATTGGCCATCAGCAAAACGCTGGGCCTCCGCCAGATCAATTGTACCCTCATAAATTGACCGGCCCAGAATAGCCCCCATAATTCCCTGATCATTCACCTTACACAGGGCTTCAATATCATCCATATTGGTCACTCCGCCAGACGCCACCACCGGAATGGAAATACTTTGCGCCAGCTTCAGGGTTTCCTCAACATTCACCCCGGTCATCATGCCATCACGGGCAATATCGGTATAAACAATGGCGCTCACACCGGCTTGCTCAAACTGCTGCGCCAGTTCTACTGCTGAGACTGCAGATACTTCTGCCCAACCATCAGTTGCCACCATGCCATTTTTAGCATCAATACCAACGATAATGTGGCCGGGAAACTGCTGACACAACTCGACGACAAACTGCGGCTCCTGCACCGCTTTCGTACCAATAATGCAATATTGCACACCGGCATCCAGATAAGCCTGTACGGTCTCCGCATCACGAATCCCACCACCGATCTGCACCGGCACATCCGGAAATTTTTCTGCTACAGCACGCACCACATCACCATTAACCGGCTTACCTTCAAAGGCACCGTTCAAATCAACCAGATGCAAAC
Source organism: Thiolinea sp. (assembly GCA_049614265.1). Lineage (GTDB taxonomy): Bacteria > Pseudomonadota > Gammaproteobacteria > Thiotrichales > Thiotrichaceae > Thiolinea. The sequence goes on along the minus strand of JBMZDK010000178.1, from coordinate 4,548 downwards.
GCCGTGCACCTGTTTGCACCCAGCGTTCTGCCATATCAACAGGGTTATCAGAAAAAATAGTGGTATCGTCCATACGCCCCTGACGCAGGCGCACGCATTGACCATCTTTGAGGTCAATTGCCGGGATTAATAGCATGTTAGCTGTCCTTGGTTTCAATGGAGCGTATCGTAGCGTATTTACTCCAACCGATACACCCCACCCTCATCCTGATCTGTCAGCAAATACAAATACCCATCCGGCCCCTGTAGCACATCCCGGATACGACCAACCGCCCCATCCAGCATCCGTTCTTCCTTAACCACATCTCCGGTAAAACTCAACCGCACCAACAAACCAAATTTCAATGAACCGACGAACAAACTGCCCTTCCAGCCCGGATATTTATCTCCGTTGTAAAATGCCATTCCGGAAGGTGCAATGGAAGGAACCCAATAATGCAGAGGTTGCTCCATTCCGGCTTTCTCAGTCAGCCCTTCACCGATGCTGCCACCAAAGTACTCTTCGCCATAAGAAATCACCGGCCAGCCATAATTCGCCCCCCTCTTAATCACATTTACTTCATCACCACCACGTGGCCCGTGCTCATGCGTCCAGATATGACCGTTGAATGGGTTGAGAGCGATACCCTGCGCATTTCTATGACCATAACTGAAAATTTCCGGCGCATAGCCTTCCTGGCCCACAAAAGGATTATCAGCAGGTACACGCCCATCATCATGCAGGCGAATCAGGCTCCCGGTATGATTATCAGGTTGCTGTGCCAGATTGCGCTGCCCACGATCCCCCAGAGTCACATACAGAAATCCCGCTTTATCAAACAACAAACGTCCACCAAAATGACGCCCGCCTTTTACACCGGGTGTGGCAGCAAATATCTGTTCCACATTACGCAACGCACCATCCCGATACTCACCGCGCGCAACATGCGTGTTATAACCGCCGCTGGCGACTTCAGCAGTATAAGCAAAATACAGTAGCCGATTCTGTTCAAACCGTGGATGCAATGCCAGCCCCATTAAACCTCCCTGCCCCAGGGCCGTAATTTTGGGCAAACCGGAAACCGGAGCAGCCTGCAACTGTCCGGCTAGCGTTCGCCTCAGCTGCCCACCACGTTCTGAGATCAGCATATCGCCATCAGGCAGGAACACCATGCTCCAGGGATGATCCAGTTCACCAACCACCTTAACTGCGTTGACTGCTGCCGAAGCAACCTGACTGATACTCATCAGCAGCATTATCAGTAAACTAAAAACTATTCTGCGCCACAAACCGATTTTCATCACCGCGCCTCCATTCGAATTCGTGTTAATTATCAAACCATTCAGCCCTGTCAAACTCATAAGCAGTGCGGTAAAAGTAGTTCAAATGCACACAGCCTGTTGGTTAACAAAGCACAAGCTTTAAAATACCTGAAAACCTCTGCGTGTGTACTTAGCCACACAAATACTACCCGTTACCAGCTTCAACATACTGACCTGCAAACCTATCTGGCCATCATATGTTTCAAGAGACAACTGTTTACTGCCACACATGAGCACATCGGCGGGAGTGATACCGACAGTTTCTCACCATCAGGTACAATGACTGATAAGTCAGTCGATCAAAAATACCGGATACTTGTGCCGTGAAAAATACTCCCGCACCAACAGCTGCAGTCGCCGCCAAAATTAACAGTTACCCCGAGCCAGTTAGTGAGGCATTGTTTCATCTGCATGACCTGATTTATCAGGTTGCCGGAGAATATGATGAGATTGGAATCATCGATGAAACCCTGAAATGGGGCCAACCCAGCTATGTCACTAAAAACGGCAGTACCCTGCGTATTGATGGAAATACCAAAGCACCAGACCGTTATTTCATGTATTTCCACTGTCAAACGCGCCTCATCGAAACCTTTCACCTGCTCTATCCCGATCAATTTACCTTCGATGGTAAACGCGCACTCGTATTTTCTTTACATGAATCACTGCCGGAAAATGAACTCCGACACTGCATCGCAATGGCGCTGCGTTATCACCTGATTAAACACCTGCCATTGCTGGGTGCATAACAACTTGTAACACATTCCGGCCTCGCTGCTTGCTCAAACTTGCTCCACAGCCTCCTTCCCGCTAGTCTTAAACCTCCCCAAGGCTTTTGGAACCCCGGCTATGAGCGTAATCAACGACTTATTCCTGTTTGATAGTGAACAGCTGCATGCCATTGCCAGCAGCGAACATGTGCGCGAGGGTTTACTTTGGTACAAGGAAAATCGCGTCACCGATGTTCATACTGAAGAAACTCACCTGATGGGTTACGTCGAAGCACCGGATAGCGATGACCCTTACAGCTGCGAAATGTATTATGACGGTGATGGGGTAATGAAGGTGCGCTGCGACTGTGGGGCAAACGAAGACAATGTTTGCCCGCATATGATCGCAACTTTATACACTCACGCAGCACGCACCGGCGAACAAGCCTTAATGAGTGCAACGGAAAATGCGCTAGCCTGGCGGGAGAAGCGCGGGCGCACTGAAGTTGAAGTCGAACCCGTAACCGACGGAGCAGTATTTGGTGCCTGGAAAACAGCGTCTATTACCAGTGACAAATTCTTCTCCCACAGCTACCGGGTCAATATCCGCTCGCTCTTACACCGCAATAACTACTGTACCTGCCCCGATTTCGCCACTAACCAGCTGGGTACCTGTAAACATATAGAAGGCGTGCTTAATAAGTTACACAAACGCAGCGATTTCGATGACCTGGCACAACGGGGAGCACCGACACCCTATATTTTCCTCAACTGGGAAGGTGAACAGGCTCCACTGATCAGTCTGCAACGCACCAGTACGATGACTGCCGGTTTAAATCATTTACTGGCACCGTATTTTAATGCCGCAGGACATTTCACCGGTCAGCTACCGGATGACTTTTTTCGTCTGACCGAGCAATTACGCGACCGCACAGATATTGAAACCGGTGAAGATGCGATCAGCTATGCTCGCCAACTATCATCGCGGGCCAGTCAAAAATTACGTGCGCAGGATATTCATGCTCAAATTTCGTCCTCTGATGGTCACTTGCCCGGGATCAAAGCCAGGCTTTATCCTTATCAGGTGGAAGGTGTCGCTTTTCTCGCTGCTAATGGTCGTGCCTTACTCGCTGATGATATGGGGCTGGGGAAAACCCTGCAGGCCATTGCTGCAGCCAGCTGGCTGTTTAAGCACGCACAAGCCAAACGTATTCTGGTGGTATGCCCGGCCTCATTGAAACAACAATGGGCACGCGAAATTGAGAAATTCACCGAACATTCCACTCAAATCATTCAGGGTTCACCGGAAGCACGTGGTGTGCAATACCGTCAGGGTGATGGTTTCTATATCATGAACTACGAGCTGGTACTGCGTGACCTTTCGGTAATCAACAGCACACTCAGCCCAGACCTGATCATCCTTGATGAAGCTCAACGCATTAAGAACTGGCAGACTAAAATTGCCACTGCGGTGAAACGCATTGAATCGCGCTATGCCTTCGTCTTGTCAGGAACACCACTGGAAAACCGGCTGGAGGATTTATACAGCCTGATGCAGGTAGTCGACCCGAATGTGCTAGGGCCACTGTGGCGCTACCATGCAGATTTTCACATCAAAGACGAACGCGGCAAAGTGCTGGGCTATCGAAACCTGTCAACATTACGCCAGCGCCTTACTCCCATTATGCTGCGTCGTGACCGCCGCCTGGTCAGTGATCAGCTCCCGCAACGAATTGAACAACGGCTCGACCTGCCATTAACCGAAGCACAACAGGAATTACACGATGACGCGCTGCAAACTGCGGGGCGCCTTGCACACAAAGCCAAACGTCGTCCGCTAACCCCAAGCGAACAGAATCGTATGATGGCATCTTTGCAGGCCGCGCGTATGGCCTGTAACGCCGCCGGACTGATTGATAAGGAAACAGAAGGTTCACCAAAGCTGGACGAACTGGAAAATATTGCCACCGAATTATGCATACAGTCAGGTTTGAAAATGGTGGTGTTTTCGCAATGGGAAATGATGACTCAGATGGTCGAGCAGCGACTGCGCAAACTAAACATTGGCTGTGTGCGCTTACATGGCGGTGTGCCAACAGCTAAGCGCGGCGCTTTGATGGACAGATTCCGTGATGATGATGCAATACAGGCATTTATCTCTACTGACGCAGGTGGAACGGGGCTAAATCTGCAAAATGCATCAGTCCTGGTAAATTTAGATATGCCATGGAACCCGGCAGTACTGGATCAGCGCATTGCCCGCGTCCATCGTTTGGGCCAGCGTGCAACGGTACAAACCATTCTCATGGTCGCCAGCCCATCGTATGAAGAGCATGTTATGGGACTGGTCAAGGGTAAGCGCCACCTGTTCGATAATGTCATTGACCCCGACGCCAGTGAAGATGTGGTTGGTGTTAGCAAGAAACTGCTGGAAACATTGAGCGATGATCTGGAGAAGATGGGCATTGTTGAAGATGCCGAGCAACGGGCGCAGGATTCTGATGCAGGCAAGGAAGCCCCTGATTTACCAGAGGTT
>JBMZDK010000177.1:0-8715 GCA_049614265.1 Thiolinea sp. | reverse complement strand
TCCTTTCCGGTGGGATCAGTGGCGTCTACGGCTTATCATCATGTTGGGGTGACCTTATGGCGCTCTGAGCAGGGTTATGAGCTGTTCCTGCCGCGTGGGTTTGCGGTTTCTTTGTGGGAAGGCCTGCTGGAAAGCGCTGAGCAGTTTGGGGTTGAGGTGGTTTAACCACCTCAGCTTGTTTCATCACCTTTGCGGAGAACAGACAGCTTTGGTGAATTAAAACCTCATTGATAATTCAGGCTCAGCGCGGTTCCGCATACTTATTTGTAAAGACCCGCTCAGGGTCGTAGGTTTGCTGTTGTTTCGTGATATTAAATGCCCGCCGCCCGCGCGGATCAGTCCCGACCCCTGCGAGATACTGCCAGTTTCCCCAGTTACTGGCGGGGTCATAATCAATCAATTGCTGTTCAAACCAGGCAGCACCAAACCGCCAGTCAACGCCTAACTCATTCACCAGGTAACTGGCAACAATTTGTCTCCCGCGATTTGACATCCATCCCGTTTCTTTTAGTTGGCGCATAAACGCATTTACAAAGGGTGAATCTGTTGTACCCTCCCGCCAGCACATATAGGCTTCAGCATAAAATGTCAGCAACGGGTTAACGTCGCGAATACCTCGCGGATGGTATAAACGATACCCATATTTGTAATGTAACCACTGAAAGTACTCCCGCCACAGCAATTCAAAATACAGCCAATACGTCGAATCATTAGCTACACATTTAGCCTCATAATCACGTAATTCAGCCATTATTTGTCTGGGTGACAAACAGCCCTGAGCCAGCCATGGCGATAATTTAGAAGAGAAATCCCAGCCATCCAAACCATTACGGGTTGTTTTATAATCGCTGACTAAACCGCTTTCATGCAGGTAATAACGCAGCTGATTTAAGCCTGCCTTTTCTCCGCCGGAAAAATACAGTTCTGTTTCATGAATGCCGGTAGCTAATGAAGCAGGTGCCGGTAACTCATCTGATGCTATAGACAGACATCCGGGCAATGGCAAAGTTACCGGTGCTTTCACCGGGCGCAATAAAGGTATTTTCTCAACCCGTTTACGAAACGGCGTAAAACTCTTTGGTAAATCATCCGGCTCAAAAGGCAATTGCTCCGGCTCAAATAAAGTGAAGGCATACTCACCGTCCCAGAATACCTCAGGAAACTGCAACTCCAACTGTTTGATCTGGTTTGCTTCATACGTCGCAGGCAGGTGGCTAAATCCAACACACCGAATATCATGGGCAGCAATCAAATCAGCAATCACTTGCTGTGGTTGTCCTGACTTAATGACCAGGCGCTGGCCACAAGATTGCAACTGCCGCTGTAAATTTTCCAGCGATTCGAGTATAAACCGCCAGCGAAATGCCCCCACTGGTTTGCTCTGAAAACGTGTCCAGGTAAACCAGCGTGGCTCCGCCACATAAACACAGATCAGCTCATCACACTTTGCTGCCAGCCGTAATAAAGCCGGGTTATCATGTAGCCGCAAATCATTTCTGAACCAGTACAAACCACGCATTGCTTCCCCTTATTGACAACACAGTCAGTGCCACTTTTACCAGCTCATCATTCAGCCTGTTAATATCGCCACACTCATTAAGGTATTCAGCATGACCCGCAAAAAAATCAACACAAAATCACTGGAAGATGGTGATATCAGCCGCATCATTGAAATGGCCTGGGAAGATCGTACACCGTTTGAAGCCATTGCAGCGCAATATGGCCTTAGTGAACCGGCAGTCATCAATCTGATGCGCCGGGAAATGAAATCGTCCAGTTTCCGGATGTGGCGCAAACGGGTCAGTGGGCGTAAAACCAAACATCTCAGTCAGCGAAGTTTTAAAGTCGGGCGTTTTGTCTGCCCAACACAGCGGCTGCGCTAACTGATGATTGCCCTGCCCCCATAAACGCTGCAGGACTGTATCTATGGATGTGCCCGCAGCACGCTATCGTTTACAATCGGATTTTTCCTCTGAAATTACACGATTACGCCATGAATACAGACCTGACTCCCGGCGAATTGCGCCAGTTGATTCGCAGCGGTGAACACACCGGCAACACTTCCGGCTATTGTCCGGGCTATGTGCAATGTAATATGACGATACTGCCTAAATCCTGGGCAGACGAATTTCTGCAATTCTGCCAGCAAAACCCTAAACCCTGTCCGGTGTTAGGAATGGCAGATGCCGGTAGCTGGGAAATCCCGACACTGGCTGCTGATTTGGATATCCGCACTGATATCCCCAGTTACCGTGTCTTTCGGGACGGTGAACTGGAACAGGAAGTCACAGATATTAGCGAACTGTGGCAGGATGACTTTGTCACCTTCATGTTAGGTTGTTCTTTTTCGTTTGAAGAAGCATTGATCAGTGATGGCCTTGAAGTACGTAATGTCAGCGAAAACTGCAACGTACCGATGTACCGGACTAATGTTGCCTGCACACCTGCTGGGAGGTTTAGCGGCAATATGGTGATGAGCATGCGTCCTTTTCTTGCTGCTGATGCAATTCGCGCCATTCAGATCTGCACCCGTTTTCCGGCAGTACATGGGGCACCACTGCATATTGGCGACCCCGACCTGATTGGAATCGCTGATATTCACCAACCGGAATACGGTGACCCTGTTAGCCTGAATGAACATGAACTGCCGGTATTCTGGGCTTGCGGCGTCACACCTCAGGTTGCATTGGAACAGGCAAAACCGCCGATATGTATTACGCACAGCCCCGGCTGCATGCTGGTAACTGACGTACGCAACAGTAAGCTGTCCGTATTGTAAGGAGACTGAGATGACACTACGACTTAACTGTGACCTTGGTGAAGGGTTTGGTTCCTGGACAATGGGCATGGATGCTGCGGCAATGCCACATATTGATCAGGCAAATATTGCCTGTGGTTTTCATGCCGGTGACCCGCTGATTATGCGTAAAACGCTACAGCTGGCGAAAGAACATGGTGTGACCCCCGGCGCGCACCCGGCTTACCCTGATTTAGTGGGTTTTGGACGGCGCTCAATGAACTGCAGCCACGATGAAATTGTGGCTTTTGTACAGTACCAGGTGGCCGCCATTGACGGTATCGCTCAAAGCCTGGGAATTGAGCTTAAATACGTCAAACCACATGGAGCGCTGTACAACGACATGATGGCTAAGCCTGATGTGCGGCATGCTGTAATGACCGCCATTAGTGGCTATCACCGCCCACTGGATTTAATGCTGCTGGCAACACAGCAGGCGGATGAACACCTTGCAGAAGCCGCAACGTTCAATTTAACCCTCCAGTTTGAAGCCTTTGCCGATCGCTGTTATATGGATGATGGCAAACTTACACCGCGTTCAATGGATATTGCTGTGCACACACGGGAAAAAATGCTGGCACAGGTAGCTCAGCTGAATAGCAAAGGCACAGTAACCACTAACACCGGCAAAGAAATTCCGGTACGTGCCGATACACTGTGTGTACATGGTGATAATGCCGAAGGTGTGGCAGCTATTGCAGAAATACGGGCGCTGATACATTCATGAGAATTGAGGTTGCGGGCGAAAACGCGCTCATTATCTATTTTGCTGAGGAAACCAGTCCGGAAGTTTCAGCACAAATCCAGCAGGCTGCAATCGGGCTGGAACAAATGCTGGGCGATAAGCTGGTCGATTTAATTCCTTCTTACGCCTCACTGCTGGTGATTTATGATGCATTGCGCTGTGACCATTTATGGGTAGGCGAGTGCATTCGTCAGCAGCTCTATAGTGCATCTGATACATCTGACCATATAGCTACAGACGCAATAAACAGTACCGGCAAAGGCAGCAATGAATCCGGAAAAGTTGTTGAACTCCCCGTCTGGTATGACCCCGAGTCCGGCCCGGATCTGGAGTCACTGGCGCAAAATGCGGGGTTAACTCCGGAAGAAGTCATCGCTATCCATCAAAGCAGTGATTACCGTGTTTACGCTATTGGCTTTGCCCCCGGTTTTGCTTATCTGGGGCAGGTGGATGAACGCATTGCAGCTCCCCGATTGGCTTCACCACGGCTTAAAGTGCCGCGTGGCGCAGTTGCCATTGCTGACCGGCAGACAGCAGTCTACCCCGATGTTTCACCCGGTGGCTGGAATTTGATTGGCCTGTGCCCGACACGGATGTTTGATCCGCAGGCGACCCCCACTATGCCGGTCAGTGTTGGCGACAGCGTCCGGTTTAAGGCAATTGATCGTGATGAATTCTTTAAGCTGGGAGGCGAACTGCCATGATGAAAGTCATTCAACCCGGTGTGATGGCTTTGCTGCAGGATGGCGGGCGCATGGGGCAACATCGTATTGGCTTAACCACCGGCGGGCCACTGGACCGGGAAGCATTTCAGTGGGCAAACCGTTTATGCGGCAACTCCCTGAATGCCACTGCGATTGAAATCAGCATTGGCGGTCTGGTGCTGGAAGCACAAGCAGATACTCACATAGCATTAACGGGTGCTGATATGCCATTGAGTATCAACAAACAGGCTGTTAACGGCTGGACAACACAGACGGTTAAAGCCGGGCAGCGGATTGAGTTAGGGTATGCCCAACAGGGATGTCGCGCTTATCTGGCAGTAGCCGGTGGTTTCAACATTCCGGATATGTTTGGCAGCACGGCGACGGTGGTACGGGAAAAACTCGGAGGATTGGCAGGTAAAGCGCTGGCAAATGGTGATGCCTTACCCTATACCCCTGATCAGTCGACCCCATTAATGACACTGCCTCTGCAATATCGTCCACGCTACGATAAGTCAGTGACTCTGCGCGTTATTCCGGGGTATCAGCAACAGCATTTCAGCACAGCACAACAGGCTCTGTTTTTCAGCAGCTCTTACACCGTTAGCGATCAGTGTGACCGCATGGGCTATCGTCTGGAAGGGCAGGCAGTAAAAGCTGATATTACCGGTATGTTGTCTGAAGGTATTTGCTATGGCGCTATTCAGATTCCGGCTAATGGCCAGCCTATTGTTCTGCTGAATGATCGTCAGACAATTGGGGGTTATCCCAAAATCGGCTCTGTATTATCGCTGGACATTGCGAAGCTAACACAACTGCTTCCCGGTGGCACTGTGCAATTTGAAGCAATCAGCATCGCTGAAGCCCATAATGCACTCCATCTTGCTGCTTATCATTTCGATAACACCCCACTGCAAACGCTGTAACGCAGATGAAAAATACTGACCTCCGGGCATGGAAATCGCTGATTTCCTCACTAACAAACAGAGATTCATCATGACCACACACAACCCCCGATCAACACCAGCGCATATCACCCAACAACTGGAAGATATGATGGTGCGCAAAAATCTGCGTGGGATGAAACAAATGCAGCCGTTTTTACAACCCGGGTATTTTCAACGCGCAGCGGAAATGGTCTATCGTTGCAAGGGCACGATTCTGATCGGTACAGGCTTTCCGGTTGTTGGCACCTTTGAAACCGACGGCCCGGTGGGCGCTATTGCATTATATGACACGCTCAAGCATCTCGGTGCGAATCCGGTATTGGTATGTGGCCGTCCATTATCGTTAGTAGTCAGTCAGGATTACCAAACCTATGAGATCAGCATTGGGGATGTCAGCAAAGGCCCCGAAGAAGCCCGGGAGGCACTGGAAACTCTGAAACCGGATTTGGTGATTTCGATTGAACGCCCCGGCCTTTCAGCAAATAACTGCTACAATAATATGCGTGGTGAGGATATCTCAGAGCGTTGTGCCTGTTTTGATTATTTTATGGATTATGCGACATGTCCCACCATTGCCATTGGTGATGGCGGTAATGAAATTGGGATGGGCAATATTCGGTCAGAACTGGAAGCGCTGGACATTGTGCCAGCCACAACAGCCTGTGACGAACTGCTGATTGCTGATGTTTCAAACTGGGCAGCTCATGGTCTGATTGCTTTACTTGGGTACTGGGCCAGAGAAGATTTGCTGGCACGCATTGATATTTTGTCCATTCTGGAATATACCTCACGCAATGGCAGCGTAGACGGTGTCACCAGGGAGAACACCCTGACAGAAGACGGTCTGGAAGCGAGTGACGGGCAGCAGCTGATTAATGATCTCCGTGCACTAACCGGGTTTATAAGTTAAGTATATGTGCTGTTTTTTCCGGAATAACGAGCTGATTTTTTTGGCTTGATGCCGCTAATACAGGCAACTAACAGCCAACTTTGCTGGCTATGCTATGGTGAAACGCTTGTAAAGCAACCGGATAAAAGCACTTGGACTATCAACCAAAACCACTGGATACCAGCGAGATACATTTGCCTGGAGAGCTGGACGAATTGCTGGAAAAACTGGCACAAAACACACACGAAGTATGGGCAGCACAACGTCTACGTGATGGCTGGCAGTTCGGGCCTGAACGCGATGACAGTAGACGCCTGCACCCCTGCCTCATACCTTATGACGAACTGCCGGAAGAAGAAAAAGAATATGACCGCCATACCTCACAGGAAGCCCTGAAAGCGATCCTGGCGGCAGGGTTTACTATCGAACGGAAAACGGATTAATGATCAGACTGCTGTATTTCTTTATTTTTATGAGTTTCGCGCTCATTAGCACAACAGGAAATGCCAATGAACTCACGGAGTTACTGACCGGTGAGACCAAAGAAGAAATCAGCGACAAAGTTATTTCCAAAGACAATTCGCCTCAGGATGATAAGAAAATCCGCAGCCGTATCCGTGAGATATTCGGAGAGCTGGATAAATTAAAAGAAGTCAAAGTACAGGTACGCAAAGGCGTGGTGACGCTTAGTGGTGAAATCGACACCGCTGACATTAGTAAACGTGCTACACAATATGCGCGTCAGGTTGAGGGAGTGGTTGAAGTTGCAAACCAGCTGACTATCACCCGCAATATCGAACGTCGCGTCAATTCGACCCTGGAGAGATTACAGAAAACCGGCACTCACCTGCTGAATAGCCTGCCGCTTTTCCTGCTTGCGCTGTTGGTGTTAGTCTGCTTCTGGTGGTTCGCCCGCTGGGTTTCCCGGCGGCGAAGTGTCTATGAAAAACTAACCCCCAATGCCTTCATTGCCACCCTGCTAAGCCAGATTGTACGAATCATTATTTTCCTGTTCGGAATTATTCTGGCACTGGCTTTACTGGATGCGACCTCACTGATTGGCACCGTGTTAGGTGCTGCCGGTATTGTTGGTCTGGCCATAGGTTTTGCCATTCGAGACACGGTAGAAAATTATATTGCCAGTATCCTGCTCAGCCTCAGAAACCCCTTTGAGCCGGACGACTGGGTGAAAATTGAAGGTTATGAAGGCCGGGTTATCCGTTTAACTTCACGTGCTACAGTCTTACTGACAGCAGATGGCAATCACGTCCGCATCCCGAATTCGACTGTATTCAAAGGCATCATCACAAATTACACCCGCAATCCTAAACGGCGCTTGGGTTTTGTGATGGCATTAGACGCTCATCAGGACATACCGGCAAAACAGGCACAAATAACAACGGTATTAATTGATATCGAAGGTGTACTTGACGAACCACCGCCTAAAACAGTGATCCAGGACATGGATGACAGTGTGGTTACACTGGAAGTCTATGGCTGGGTGGATCAGGAACGCTACAGTTTTTCCCGGGTGCGCAGCGAAGCGATTCGCCTGGTGAGACAAGCGCTGGATAAAAGAACTAATACACGTCATGCCCTTGAGGTACAGGATCTCAGTGTCGAACACGAACTGGACGACCAGCTGGAACAGGATCGTGAAGCAGCAGATAGTGAAAACCTGTTGCGGGCTACAGCACCCAAGGAGCTATAGATACCGCCATGCAAAAACCTGTGATTCGCTCTTTCAGTAAGAACACCACAGCGTCAGACATCATTGACACACTGATGCAGGATGGTGGTGTTATTGTGAATAATGCCGCTGAGCCTGCTGTAACCGACCAAGTCGCCACTGAATTACGCCCTCATTTTGATGCACAGGGGGCACGTTTCCAGAACGACTTTAATGGTTATAAGACCCTGCGTCTGGGAGGCATTCTCGGCCTTTCCCGTACTGCTGCAGAATTAATCGCGCATAAACATGTGCTGGAAGTCGCCGATGCAATTCTGCGCCCACATTGTGAGAACTACCGTATCGGCAGCTGCACCGCGATAGAAATACTGCCTGGTGAACAAGCCCAGGTATTACACCATGATGATGATTTTTATCCGTTACGTTTTCCCGGCGTCGAATTCCAAATCAGCGCAATGTGGGCACTCGATGACTTTACACTTGAAAATGGCGCAACCCAGGTCGTACCGGGCAGTCACCTGAACCGGGGAGAACCCTATGCCAATAATGATGACTATACTAATACATCAATAGCCCGGGCAGTAATGCCGAAAGGCTCAGTATTATTTTATCTGGGTTCAACCGTGCATGGTGGTGGTGCGAATCAAACAGAGATGGCCCGAAAGGGGTTAATTACTACTTATAGCCTGGGTTGGTTGCGGCAGGAAGAAAATCATTACCTGGCTATTCCGCGTGAAATTGCGGATAGTTATCCGGAAAATATCCGGCGTTTAATGGGCTATCAGTCTCACGGCAAATACCTTGGGGTTTATCCCGGCGACCCGGATGGTCATTGGTATAACTCATAAGAATTAAAAACGTTTTAAGCACCTTATGAAAACCATTAAACTCAATAATTAAAGGCGGAACAAAAAACCCCGCCTTTGAAAAAGATTACTAAAAA
>JBMZDK010000176.1:0-8818 GCA_049614265.1 Thiolinea sp. | reverse complement strand
CCCATCATGACCAGTTCAGGTAAATGTGCGGGCGAATCACCTAATATTGATAGCCAGATATCCTGAGCAGCAGGTAAATCACATGCCTCCGCAAGCGACCAGTCACTACCTTCTGTATTCACAGCCAAACCGCTGTCTGACAATATATCCAACATTCGGTGTAAGAGCGGCTGGTATACCACAGCAATTCTATTCTGTTGCAACAGATCACTCAGCTTAAATGCAGCAGGTAACTGCTTTATCAGAATACTCAATGCATCCCATGCATAACGGGTAGCAAGTACTTCCAATAATGGGGCAATCTGCTCATGGTGAAGCTGGCGTTGCAACTCGTGTTCATGTGCCTGTAATACAGACTGCACCTTTGCAGCTATAGCAGGTAAATCCAGCGGTGGGGCAGGACGCTGATCTGCCACCCCCGGCTTCAGCCGAGTGACAAACTCATAAACACCCGGTGTTTTATCAGTTTGACGGCTAAAGTGCACACCACGAAAACGACAACTCAGCAGTTCCCCAATGACTTGCTCATCCTGGTCTAACAACAGGAAATCCGCCACGACTGAGCGCGGACTTTTCTTGCGAACCTTTAATTGTAAATAACGTATGCCTGCCAGCGAATTAAACAGATTGAGCTTACCGATCTGAATCGGAATTAAAGCCATCGGTTGTCCGTTACGGATCGACTCCCGAAACACATCCACCAAAACCTGGAACGCACCATCCAGTAAAGCAGGATGCAAAAGATAACGATGCTGATCAGCTTCAAGACTCTCTGCTAAGTTTAGTTCTGCTAAAGCCCCTTCTTCTGATACCCATACATTGGATACTGATTGAAAAGCAGTCAGGTAACTCAACCCAACTGATTCTGTAAGCCTATAATGCTCAGTAGCAGAAATGACTTCGTCAGCATTAGCTTTATGCTCAGCAAAACCAGTAAATACAATGTCAGTTGACGCTTTCAGAGCTGCGCCAGTCAAACGCCCTACCACATTTAATGTCCAGGCATCTTCACTTTGGCGTTCACGACTGGAAATCGTAAAACCACCATCACCGGGATCAAGGTTTAACCGTATGGATTTACAGCGCCCCTCTTCCAACATAACCGGCGCACGAATCTCAAAATTCTCAATGACCTGTGTATCCGTCCTGTACCAGATTGATGCTGCCGCCAGCGCCATTTCAACATAGGCTGCAGCAGGAACAATAACCGCACCATCAACAATATGATCTGCCAGGAAAGACAGTGATACCATATCAATCTGGTTTTCCCACATAGCTTCAGCATCGCGTAGCCGATACCCCAGAATGGGATGTTCGCGCCGCCGATTCACCAAATCGTAGCCATCAGCTGTCAAAGGATACCAATAGCGCTCCCGTTGCCAGGGATAAGCAGGTGGCGCAACAAAATTACCCGGAACGGGAAAATGAACTGACCAGTCAAGACCACAGCCCGCAAGCCAGACAGCATGCGCAGCTTTATTCAGAGTATTAGCCTGCTCTTTATTGCGCAAACCGGTAGTAATTATCCTACCCTGGATATTTTTCTCCCGCTGGCATTCATTGATATAGTTACGCAAAATCGCATGTGGCCCGACCTCAAGCCAAACTTTTACCCCATCATCCAGAAGCTTATTGACCCCATCCGCAAACAGGACAGGCTGACGAATATTATCCCACCAATAATTCGCACTCAGTTCAGCCGCCAACAAATCATCACCGTTAACTGTTGATACAAAACGGATTCCCCTGTCTTCGGCCTGCGGCACAAGGTCAGCTAACGCAGTCAGCAATTCACTCTTTACCGGCTCCATTCGCCGACTATGAAAAGCATAGTCCAGTTCAAGAATTCGGAAGAATGTGCCTTCGCTTTCCAGCAAGCCCCCTAATGCCTCAAGATCTGCTAACGCTCCAGATAACGTCACAGATTGCGGGCTATTGATACCGGCTATTTCAATTTTGTCAGATAATCCTAAGTGAGCCAGTTTTTCCAGGATCCCATCCGACCCTAACCCCGCTGCAGCCATTCGGCCTAAACCAGCGGTTTTAGCCTGAGCCTGACTACGTTCATAGATCACTCGTACCGCCTGCTCCAGTGACAAAGCACCAGAAGCCCATGCAGCAGCAACTTCACCCACACTATGACCAATAACAGTATCAAAGTGCACACCTTGTTTTTCCAACACCCTTACAACCGCAACCTGATAGGCAAATAGCAAGGGCTGAGCAATTTCGGTTAATTGCAGACGTGAGTCATTCTCGCTGGCAGCAAACTCATCAAGCAGCGAGTAATCTGTATAAGCAGACAGTAATTCATTCACTTCTAATACTGCTGCTTTGAAATCAGAACAAGCCGTCAGAAGTTGCTGCCCCATTCCCTGCCACTGTGAACCATTTCCGGAAAACACTAAAGTCAACCCGGCATCATTTTCAATCAGAGTGTCAGTACTAACTGTACCAGGGGCCTTGTCTTCTGCAAAACTAACAAGATCTGTACACAATTGTTCTCGGCTTTCTACAGAAATAACTAAACCTTCCTGCAAATGCTGCCTATGCTGGCTTGCCGACCATGCAATATCATAATAATTATTTTGCTCATCACTTAGCCAATCGGCATATTGTGCAGCCATAGCATTTAGGGCATTCTGGTTCTGAGCAGACAAAAAAAGTGGCGGGAAACATTGAGCATCAGTATTTTTAGAAAATTCTGGCGCAGTACATTTTCCATAATGTTCAATCAGGACATGAGCATTTGCCCCACCAAAACCAAATGAGTTTACCCCTACCAACTGGCGTTCGCCCACACTTTTTATTGAAGTAGGCTCAGTCACTACCCGCAAATTATGTCGAGCGAACTCGATGGCCGGGTTTAGCGTTTCAACATGCAAAGAAGGGGGAATTTGCTGTTGTTGTAATGTCAATACCGCCTTAATTAATCCCGCCATTCCGGAAGCGGTTTCCAGATGACCGAGGTTGCTTTTCGCTGAACCAATCAACAAAGGGTTATCGGGTGAACGTTGCTGCCCCAGCACCTCACCAATGGCCTTAGTTTCAATTGGATCTCCTACAGCAGTACCAGTACCATGAGCCTCAAGGTAAACCAGATCATCAACATTTACCCCAGCCTGAGCATAGACTTTACGCAACAGGTTACCCTGTTGATTAGCACTGGGCACAGTCAGACCATTCGTTCTCCCATCGGAGTTAATTCCGGAAGCAACGATAACACCGTGTATTGGGTCACCATCAGCTTCAGCCTGAAACAGTGGTTTAAGGAATAACACAGCTGCGCCTTCAGCACGAACATAACCATCCCCATCGGCATCAAAAGTACGACACCGTCCACGCTCAGACAACATGGAAGCCTGCGAAAAGCCGACAAAGGCAAAAGGGTGTAATAGCATATTAACACCACCAGCGATCGCCATACTCGCTTCGCCGGAACGAATTGACTGGCAGGCATGGTGTACTGCTACTAATGATGATGAGCAGGCAGTATCTACTGACACACTCGGGCCATGCAAATCATAAATATAGGAAATTCTGTTTGAGGCAATGCTCGCGGTATTACCCGTCATGGTGTAGGCATCCATGGATGCCGGGTCATCAACCCGCCGATTCAGATAATCAGTACTGGCAATACCCACATAAACCGCACAATCTGTGCCCGCAAGTTTTTCCGGCACCTGCCCTGCATTTTCCAATGCTTCCCAAGACAACTCCAGCAACAAGCGCTGTTGAGGATCAAGCTGAGCAGCCTCACGTGGTGAAATACCAAAAAACTCAGCATCAAAATGTTCCACGTCAGACAGAACCCCTGCAGAAAAAGTCACACTTTTACCGGGTTCTTTTCGGTTAGGATGCTGATAGAAATCAACACCAAAACGCTCTTCACTGACTTCAGTAACAACATCTTTCCCTGAACTTAAAACCTGCCAATAGTCATCAGGCGAGCTAATGCCTCCCGGTAGACGGCATGCCATACCTACAATGGCAATCTTATCAGCTGTTGCTTTGTTATTACTCACATTAGTCACAATCTAAAAAAATCAGGAAGATAAATCAAAGCGCGCATTCTACATGGTTAGTATCTAAAGGTGAAAACTCCGTGATAGATATGCACTGCCTTGCTCCAAAGACGTTGCAGCCCGGGGATTTTATTTTTCTTTTTCCCTCCCTGGGCAAGCAATTGTTTTTTTATAATTTCCAGAGCCACCTCAGGTGTTGTAAAAGCGCCAGTGCACCAATTAATATAACGTGGATACAAAATTAATGTCGCAGCAACCAACTCATTCAGTTCAAGGCTACGCCCCCTTCTCTGAACTTTATAATGATCATCAGTCAGTCCCCAGCCGGCATAAAACGGCATTCCATAACAAACCACTCGCTTTTTACGTAGTAATCCCTCAAACCCTACCAACGAAGTTAATGTATGTACTTCGTCCGCAAGACTCAAACAATCAGTGATACTGACATCATCCAACACCAAATCACACGACTGTTCCAGCACTGCACTATCTACACAACCCTTCCGGTTACCGCTCACCACATCCGGATGTGGCTTATATACCACATAATCATCCGGGCACGCTATACGCACCGCATGCAGTAATGCACTATTAGTCGAAATTCCAGGGCAACCCTTACGAATTGAGGCATCATCTTCCACCTGACCAGGCACCAAGACAACTCGCTGCCCTTTCTTCGCCGCAACTTTTTCCTGTAAAAGATTTGTCCCCACATTGTATTTACTTACCGCATATTCAACCAGACATTGCCGTAGACTTTCCGCCCGTTGTAACAAATCTGATGAAAACTGTGTCGTTTGCAATAAGAATTCAAGGTTGCTCGAACGGCCCGGATCATAGTAAATACCCCGCTTATCCAGCACCAATGATAACGGAGGAGTGTAATCGGAACCCAGTCCTGCAGAACGAATAAACCCATCCTCAATACGCCAGACCGGCACACCAAATTCATCCGATAACTTTTCCGCTTCAGCAAGTGCACGCTCCCCCCAAACAACAAGATGGCTATGAGCACTAAAACCTTTGGTTTTCGCTCGGGCCGCAGTATTTGTGAAGTTCAACTCAACCTCAGGAGAATGTAAAAAACGGCGAATATAATTCCGTTTCCAATGGGAGAAACCGAATGCAAAAAGTCGACCTGCATTCTCCTGAAACAAACCATGCTGCATAGCAACATAATTAATGACATCTTCCGCCTGACACAACTGCCCGGTATCAGGGTGAATATAACGTGAATAAAGTATATAAGCTGCTGCAAATACTTCATCAACACTTCGGTTAGCCTTACGTCGTTTAAAAACCGGAAGTGCTGCATCAGCACGGTCATCCGTCAATCCCCAGCCAGCATAAAAAGGCACGCCATAGCAAACAACTTTTTTCCCAAGCAACAGCGCTTCGAAGCCTAATTGCGATGTCAAAACATACACATGCTCCACCTGTTCCAGCAACACCAGAGGATTAACCTGCTCCGCAATCACCTGAACCTGTGAGGGCAAATCGCAATCAGAAAAACAACCTTTTTTATAACCAGCCAGCACATCAGGGTGGGTTTTAAGTAAGACAGTTGCATCAGGGTGTTCATCACAAGCTGCCTGCAACATGGCTTGTGCAGCACCATCTTTCAACATGCCATACTGCAGTGACATATCACCTGCAGTCTGATCAACCACTAAAACTTTCTTGCCCACAGGCAAATTAAGGTGCTCAGTACTCAGCGAGGCATTATTGTATTTTGACACATAGTTCCGAACCATCTGAGCAATCAGATACCCTGCACGCTGCAATAAAAAAGGATCAGCTAAAGCCACGCTCTGTTCATGCTGCCCGGCAAGAATGTTCTCAAGATCAGAAGGTTGAGTCGCATCATAATAAATCCCCTGATGATCAGATACCAATGACCATGAGGCTGCACCAGAAACCCCCTGCCCCAGAGAATGAATAAATCCATCTTCTAAACGCCAGAGCGGATAAGACAATTGCTCTGCCAAAACTTCTGCTTTTTGTGCGCTAGGTTTACGTCCCCATGCAATTACAGCCTGCGCCATCATTTCAGGAACAGAACCGGGGGATACATAACAAATATTGGCACTCAGGAATTCTTGCAACCCCGGATGTTTTGACAGTTTGCGTGATGTGGTTAACAAATTATCAGGCTTATGCACAGAAATCCTCAAACCTCACCAGACAACTGTAAAAACCACTCAAATGGATTATCTGCTTCAACCTGCCCACTTTCTCCTAACAAAAAATCTTCTCCGGTATACAACAGGATTATATACTCAATCCCAATCTGATCCGGAACAATTTAATGACAGCTCTGCGCCCACTGATTTTCAACCTACACCGCCTGATTGACCGCTGCAGCAGTCCAACACCAACAGGCGTTGATCGTGTTGACTTTCAACATGCCCGATTTCTGCTACAACTCGCTCAGCAGGAAAAGCGGCAAATACAGTTTATTCGCCAGCAAAGCAGTGTAGCCCACCTGGTACCACTATCACTGGCCCGAGAGATTATCCACAACCTGGAACAGCGCTGGCAGCAAGGCAAAATCACCCCGCCAACCATCCAGGCAAACAAAGCGAATTATCTGCGAAAACTACCTGTCACGTGGTGGCACAAACACACAAATAACTTAGTAACACCTGCAATCAAACAAGCGATCAATAATACCCCACCACCAATTTACCTACACAGCGGGCACGGCACTTTACATCATTTAACGCTACACCAACAGATTCAGCAAACCCTTAATGCCAGTGGAGTTTATTATTTACACGACCTGATACCAATAGACTTTCCAGAATACACCAATAACCCCAAAGCATTACAAATGCATCAACGCCGAATGCATGCTATGGCAACGACCGGCACACTCATTCTGGCCAATTCTCAGGATTCTAAACAAGGTTTTATTCGTTACTGCCAAAAACATGATCTGCCTGTGCCAGAAATTGAAGCTTTGCTCATTGGCGTCGAGGAACGTATTATCTCAGCTGCCAAACAGCCCGCACAACCAATACCTGCACGTTATCAACAAGCACTGCAGACACCCTACTTCATCACCATTGGCACTATCGAACCCCGAAAAAACCATATTCTTTTGCTACACCTTTGGCGACAGCTGGCTCAGGAATATGGCGAGCAATGCCCAAAGCTGGTCATTCTTGGAAAACGCGGCTGGAAGATTGATAATCTGATTCATTTACTGGATCAGGCTCCGGCTTTACGGAAACATGTTGTAGAAGTCAATGATGCTTCTGATCAGGATATGATTGCCTTACTACAACATAGCAAAGCACTGCTGTTCCCCAGCTTTGCTGAAGGCTGGGGAATGCCACTGGCCGAAGCACTCACGCTTGGTACTCCAAGTATTTGTGCAGATATACCTGCCCTGCATGAATGCGGGCGCGAACATGCCCTTTATCTTGATCCACTGGATGGACCAAGCTGGAAACAGGCAATTCTACAACAACTCAAACAAAATATTTTATACGAACGAACAAAGGGCTATATACCAGACCGCTGGGATAACCACCTGCAAAAACTAAAAGATCATATCCATCGTTTAGATAATTGCAGCTGACATTTACAGGCAATCTATACAATCACAAGTCATACAACATATTCAGCGAGAAATCCTCCCTGGCAGCTGTAAGATTCGGATTGTAATATGGATCCCGCCATAAAGCGTCTCCCCAATACTGATACATCCAGGCTTTTTCAGCCTGGTAACGCTTACGCTGCTCAGGAGTAATATCCCGCCCCCGACTCACTGATTCATGATGATATAATTCAGCATAAGGCGTCCATAAATTGCGATACCCAGCTTCCTGCACCTTTAAACAAAGATCGATGTCATTCCAGGCAACTGCCAAATGCTCTTCATTCAAACCTCCAACCAGTTCAAACAATTCACGACGCACTAATAAACAAGCACCTGTTACTGCAGACACATTCTGCACTAATTTAAGCCTGCCACAATAACCATCTGCATCTCCGGGAAAATAACGATGTGAATGTGCCGTTCCCCCACCAGCCCCCAAAATTACACCTGCATGCTGAATTCGCCCATCGCCATAATATAATTTTGCACCGACACAACCAATCTCAGGCCGCCACGCATGCATAACCATCTCATCCAGCCAGTCCGGACTAATCACTTCAACATCATTATTGATCAGACCGATTAATTGACTATCAACATGCTTCACCGCAAAATTATTCAGCGCTGCATAATTAAATGGCTGATCATACCGCAACACTGTAATTCGTGAATTGCCAGCCACCTCATCCAACCATCGTAAGGTTGTGCAGTCCTGACTCTGATTATCGACAATAATAATTTCATAGTCGGGATAAGTAGTCTTCTGCAATATACTATCAACGCAGGGCTTTAATATATCCAGCCGATCCCGGGTTGGAATGATCAAACTCACTTTAGGGAGAACATCAGGCAAAGGAAAAACAGGCCGCTTAACCGAAGAGAACACTGATAAAGCACCCAAACCCTCTGATTGCCTCCGGTGATAAAGTACTTTTGGAATATGAATGATTTTCTTATCTGACCGAATAGCATCCTCGGCATACTGAGCTAAAAGGCCCCGCCATACAAACTGATCAACCACTTTTCCTTCTGGTAAGGAATCAAAAGCCTGTTTAACCCAATCTGAAAGCAAAAAAAATGCTGGCCCGATATAATCATGTTGGGTAAATAAATCAGGGTTCCAGTCAGGCTTGAACTCTGGTTGGCAGCGTTCACCGTTACTATCCAGATGATCGTGGTCGGTATA
>JBMZDK010000175.1:0-8892 GCA_049614265.1 Thiolinea sp. | reverse complement strand
CCGGACTCAGCAGCCCGCACGCCCGTCAATGAACATGCAGGCCCAGCCACGGAGAGTTTCAGCAGGGCAGGGTGGTGCCAATTCACTACGTTCCGTTGATTTCCGTCGTAATGCGAATGGTGGTGGGCGGGTCATTATTGTGTTGCCAAACGGTAATGCGAAAATATCAGATGATAAACGGGCAAATACATTAAATCTGATTTTGCATGATATCGATGTGCCTCAAAACTGGCGTAAGCGTCTTGACGTACTGGATTTTGCCACACCAGTGTCATTTATTCAGATTGCTCAACGGGGAGGGAATGGCCGGGTTGCAATTACGGCGAATCAGGGTTTTGACTACCGCACTGAGCTGAATCGTAATGTGTATACCGTCCATATCGATAAAGTCAAAGCACCGGCAAAGAAGCTGAAGCTGGGTGAAAAGAAAAAGAAAACTTTCAATGGTGAAAAATTGTCCCTGAATTTCCAGGATATTGAAGTACGGGCTGTTCTGCAGTTGCTTGCCGATTTCACTAATAAAAATATCGTAGTGAGTGATTCAGTTGATGGCAGTATTACCGTGCGCCTGAAAGATGTGCCCTGGGATCAGGCACTGGATATTGTGCTGGAATCCAAAAACCTCGGAATGCGTGAAAATGGTAATGTTATCTGGGTTGCGCCGAACACTGAGCTGGATGCAAAAGAAGCAAAAGAGTTAGAAATTGCTAAACGTAAGATTGAACTTGAGCCTTTGGTGACTGAATACATTCCAATCAATTTTGCGAAGGCTACAGACTTGGTGACACTGATTGAAAAACGTTCTGTAGCGGGAAATGAGACCAGCCACTCCTTGTTATCAAAACGCGGTAGTGTATCTTTTGATGAGCGTACCAATACCTTGTTGGTCAAAGATACTGCGACACAGGTTGCACAGATTCGTGACCTGATTAAAGTTCTTGACGTGCCGGTACAACAGGTATTGATCGAGTCGAGGATTGTTATTGCCAACGATGAGTTCGGTAAAGAGTTAGGAACCCGCTTTGGCGCCGCGCCACGTTGGGTGAATAACGATTCTATCGGTTTGGGGGCAGGTTCACTGAGCGGGGCTTCTGACAGCTATTATACATCGATTGCGGATGCGAGTTCCGGTAGTGGAAATAACTCGATTAAACTGCCTGGTATCAATGACCGCCTTAATGTGAATCTGCCGGTTGTCGGTGCTGCCGGAAGCTTTGGTTTCTCTATTCTGACTTCTGATTTTATGCTGGATCTGGAGTTATCAGCTCTACAGGCTGAGAGCAAGGGTGAGATTATTGCTACCCCCCGGGTGATTACCTCAAATCAAACCAAAGCCATGATTGAGCAAGGTGTGGAAATTCCTTATCAACAGGCAAGTTCCAGTGGTGCGACCAATGTCGCGTTTAAGAAGGCGGTGTTGAGTTTAGAAGTAACACCGCAGATTACACCGGATGAACATATTTCAATGGATCTGAAAGTGAATCAGGATACAGTGGGCCAGGTCTATGCCAATGTGCCCAGTATTGATACCCGCGAAATTCAAACGCGTGTTCTGGTTGAAAATGGTCAGACGATTGTGCTTGGCGGTGTACACGAAGAAACAAAAATCAATGGTACAACCAAGGTGCCGGTATTAGGCGACCTGCCGGTTGTTGGTCAGCTGTTCCGTAAGACCAATAAGTCTGATAATAAGCGAGAGCTGCTGATTTTTGTAACGCCTAAAATTGTTGATAGCAATGGTAAGAAGGTGGCCGGGCGTTAATTTCTGATCCGGTCAATAAGTGTGGTGACTTTGTATAGGCCTTCGTCAATGTGGCGAAGGCCTATGTCGTTTACTGCCTTAGCAGTGGGGCAAAATTCTCAAAGACGAAGTGCAGCGATGTTAAGACATTGAAGCAGAACAAGCTCCGACCTCCATTGTCTGTGTGCTATACCCATTGGCAGGGGGATAGGAAAAGCGCTTGATTCCTTTAGCGACTGCTGGCATAACAGCCGGATGCAAAAGAATATTGTGTTGGTGGGTATGATGGGTGCGGGTAAGTCGACGATTGGCAGACAGTTGGCCCGGCGCTGTAAACTGGACTTTTATGACTCGGATCGTTTGATTGAGGAACGTACTGGTGTCAGCATTTCAACCATTTTTGAGATTGAGGGTGAAGAAGGTTTTCGGGAACGGGAACAGCAGACGATTGCCGAGTTAAGTGAAATGGAAGGCATTGTGTTGGCTACTGGTGGTGGCAGCGTGTTGCGTGCTGAGAATCGGGCATGCCTTAAACTGGCCGGGCCGGTGATTTATCTGCGGGCTTCAGCAGAGCAACTCTATTCGCGTATTCGTCACGATAAAGAGCGGCCATTGATGCAAACCGCTAACCCGCTGCAAACATTGCGTGAATTATTGAAAGCCAGGGAAAAAAACTACATGGAAGTCGCCGATATCGTACTGCCAACCGGAAAACAGCGTACATCTGCGATTGTGCGTAATGCCTGCAATAAGTTGAAGCAAATACAGGAGGCACCCCATGCAAACGCTCGTTGTTGATTTGGGAGACCGCAGTTATCCGATTCATATTGGTCGTGGACTGTTAGCAGATAAAGAGTTGCTGTTACCACATATTCATGGTCAAAGTTGCAGCATAGTGAGCAACGAGACGATTGCTCCGCTCTACCTGGGGCAGCTTGAGGCTAATGTATTCTCGTTGCGTCACTCTGCTGTGGTGTTGCCTGATGGTGAGAGCCATAAGACGCTGGATACTCTGAATCAGATTTATAGTCATTTACTGGAACAACGTGCAGATCGTAAGTCGACATTGTTAGCGCTTGGTGGTGGGGTAGTTGGTGATGTCTGTGGTTTTGCTGCCGCCAGTTATCAGCGGGGGATTAATTTTATTCAGGTGCCTACTACCCTGTTGTCGATGGTGGACTCTTCGGTTGGTGGAAAAACCGGTGTTAATCATGTTTTAGGCAAAAATATGATTGGAGCGTTTCACCAGCCACAATGCGTGTTGATTGATACGGATACGCTGAATACCTTGCCGGATCGTGAATTGAGTGCGGGCCTGGCTGAAGTCATTAAATATGGTTTGATAAGGGATCGTGAGTTTTTGACCTGGCTGGATGAGAATATGGTTGCTCTGTTAGCGCGCGATCCTGAAGCGCTGACATATGCGATTTATCGTTCATGCCAGCACAAAGCTGAAGTTGTTGCTGCTGATGAGTTTGAAGCCGGACAGCGTGCTTTACTCAATCTTGGGCACACTTTCGGGCATGCTATTGAGTCAGCTATGGGGTACGGCAATTGGTTGCACGGTGAGGCGGTTGCTACCGGTATGGTGATGGCTGCTGAGCATTCAATGCTGATGGGTTGGTTACAGGCTAATGAGGTGCAGCTGATTCGGGATTTATTACAGAAAGCAAATTTACCGGTCAGTCCGCCCACAGAAATGAGCGGTGATGACTTTATGCGCTATATGTCAGTGGATAAAAAGGTGATTGACGGTTCGCTGCGTTTGGTTCTGATGAAAGCGCTGGGGCAGTCTGTAGTTACTGCTGATTTTGATCACGATGCCCTGCGTCGGGTATTAACACGGGATCTGTAATGCTTGCTGCTTACGCGGTAACCTTAGAACAGAGCAGGGGGCGGCACTACGTTGAACCCGCACCGGGTTATCGCGGTGAGTTTCAGCGTGATCGTGACCGGATCATTCATTCCCGTGCTTTTCGCCGCTTAGAATATAAAACTCAGGTGTTTGTTAACCATGAAGGTGATTTGTACCGGACACGCCTGAC
The DNA here is from genome assembly GCA_049614265.1 of Thiolinea sp. Classification (GTDB taxonomy): domain Bacteria; phylum Pseudomonadota; class Gammaproteobacteria; order Thiotrichales; family Thiotrichaceae; genus Thiolinea. The sequence goes on along the minus strand of JBMZDK010000175.1, from coordinate 5,106 downwards.
CCATTCGCTGGAAGTTGCACAAATTGCGCGTTCAGTAGCGCGAAGCATGCAGCTTAATGAAGACCTGGCTGAAGCTATAGCACTTGCTCATGATCTGGGGCATACCCCATTTGGTCATGCCGGGCAGGATGCACTGAATAAGTGCATGAAGAATTATGAGGGTTTCGAGCATAATCTGCAGTCTTTACGGGTGGTGGATTTGCTGGAAGATGCTTATGCCGATTTCGATGGTTTGAACCTGTGCTTTGAAACCCGTGAAGGTATTTTGAAGCACTGTGCGGTTAAACATGCCCGGCAGTTGGGTGATGTCGGGCAGCGTTTTCTCGATAAAACTCAGCCATCACTGGAAGCACAGCTAACGAATATTGCAGATGAAATTGCTTATAACAATCATGATATTGATGATGGTTTACGGTCAGGGCTGATTTCGCTGGAGCAACTGTTGGATGTTCAGGTTTTTCAAACTGTCTGGCAGGAAGTAACCGCTTTGTACCCCAAGCTGGGTGGGCGGCGGTTAACGCATGAAATATTACGCCGTCTGATTGGTTTGATGGTAAGAGATTTAACTGAGACCAGTCTTGAAGCAATAAATCAAGCTGGCTTGTCAACTTTGGCTGAAGTGCGTGAACAGACTCAGCCTTTGATGCAGTACAGCCCGGCTATGCGAACCCAAAAGAATGAATTGAAGCGTTTCCTGCGGGAAAATCTGTATTTTCACCCAACAGTGTATCGGTCATCCTGGCGTGCGCAGCAGATTATCGAAGCCTTGTTTGCGGCATTTATGAATGATGTGCGTTTATTGCCTGCCAAGCATCAGCAGTTGGCGCGTGAGTTGGAAACTCTTGATGGTGAGAGTGGAAGGGCCAGGGCAATTGCTGACTATATAGCGGGGATGACTGATCGATATGCAATTCGTCAATATAACGAACTCCTGAATTTTTCCAGTACGGATTAAAAATTCTTGCAGGTGTTGCACCAAGTTTACATTTGTTCAGTTAATATTAAGTTTCTCTCTACATATCGACCCCAAGTCGTTTTTTAACCCGGTAAGTTCTACCGGGTTTTTTATCCATATAATTTTGGTCTTTTTTCTTTGCCTGTATGTTGTGGGCTAAGGCATACTAAGCGGATTATTGATCAGCTTGTTACTTGTATGACTCCTGCCATAAACGTATTGCGACGTTCCGGCTACTCTTTCCAGTTGCATGAATATAAACATCATCCGGGTGTTGGAGCCTATGGCGAAGAGGCAGCAGAGGCATTGCAGTTGCCAGCTGAGCGCGTGTTTAAAACTTTGCTGGTCGCATTTGATGGCAATGCAAAAAAACTGGCAGTCGGTATTATTCCGGTGACTTGTCAGCTGGATGTCAAAGCAATTGCGAAAGCATTGGGGGCAAAGAAAGCCGAAATGGCTGATCCAAAGCAGGCGGAGCGCTCTTCCGGTTATCTGGTTGGTGGTATTAGTCCAATCGGGCAAAAGCGTTTATTACCCACTGCACTTGATCATTCTGCCCTCAATTATGACACGATTTTTGTGAGTGGCGGGCGTCGGGGACTGGAGATTGAATTAGCACCTGAGAGTCTTTTAACGCTGTGCAAAGCAGATGCTGTTGCATTGTGTCGTTGAACCAAATGAGGGGTAAAAGCAGACAAAACTCTGAGTTCAATATCTGCCACCCCATGCTGATGCTTTAAGCGATACTAAACCGGCTTGTCTATACTGAGGGTTAGAATAAGCATAAGCGAGAAATAAGGATAAAAAATGCTGGAACAAAGCAAACACAAAATTCGTAAAGCCGTCATTCCGGTGGCTGGTCTTGGTACCCGCATGCTTCCTGCGACGAAAGCGATCCCCAAAGAGATGTTGCCTGTTGTTGATAAGCCGCTCATTCAATATATCGTCACTGAATGTATTCAGGCCGGGATCAAAGAAATCGTTTTAGTGACCCACAACAGTAAGAACTCCATTGAGAACCACTTCGATACCAGCTTTGAATTAGAGACGATGTTGGAAAAGCGGGTTAAACGCCAGCTTTTGGATGAAGTGCGTTCGATCTGCCCCAAAGATGTCACGATTATGCATGTGCGCCAGGGTGAAGCAAAAGGCCTTGGGCACGCGATTATGTGCGCACATCCAGTGGTAGGTGATGCACCGGTGGCTATTTTATTGCCTGATGTATTGATTGATGATGCGGCAAGTGATTTGAGTCGTGATAACCTGGCTGAGATGTTGCGGTTGTATGATGAAACCGGTATCAGCCAGATTATGGTCGAACCGGTGCCTATGGAGAAAGTATCTTCTTATGGTGTGGTGGATATCAATGGTCATGAGGTGGAGCCGGGCGGCTCTGTTGCGATGTCAGCAATCGTTGAAAAGCCTGCAATTGAAAATGCCCCTTCGAATTTATCGGTAGTGGGCCGATATGTGTTATCACCACATGTCTGGGATTGGTTGCGCAAGACGCCGCTTGGCGCCGGTGATGAGATTCAGCTGACGGATACGATTGGTTTGTTGATGCGTGAGTATCAGGTGAATGCCTTCCACATCAGTGGTAAAAGCCATGATTGTGGTTCCAAACTAGGTTATATGACCGCCAATGTTGAATACGGCGCCAGACACCCGCAGATGGGTGACAGGTTCATCGCCTTCCTGAAAGACTATGCTAAGAGTCTTTAATATAAGGTTTTTTGATAGATAATAAATCGCAGGCGCCTGAGCTAACAATAAAATAACACATCTTACTATGACTGATAACGCATTTCCCGCGTCGACCCGGGCGTGGTTCTGGCGCGTTTTTAGTCTTGCCTGGCCGATTATCCTGTCAGGCTTATCTGTGCCACTGGTCGGGCTGGTTGATACGGCAGTGATGGGGCAGCTCCCTGAGCCGCGTTTCATGGCTGCTGTTGCTGTTGGCGCTGTGGTTTTCAGCAGCGTATTCTGGATATTTGGTTTTCTGCGCATGGGAACGACGGGCTTTGTCGCTCAGGCCAGTGGTCGTTCAGATAACGCCGAAATTGCCCTTGCTTTACTGCGGGCGCTGTTGGTCGCAGTGCTGTTAGGCATGTTGGTTATTCTGCTGCAATATCCTCTGGGTGAGTTATCGCTTTGGCTCATGGGGGCTGAGGCGCAAGTGACTGAGTCCGCCAGAGACTACTTTTACCTCCGTGTCTGGAGTGCACCTGCAACATTTATTAATTATGTCGTGTTGGGCGGCTTGATAGGGCTACAGCGTATGCGTGCAGCGCTGATGGTGCAGTTGTTGTTGAATCTGAGCAATATGTTGCTGGATGCGGGTTTTGTGCTTTGGCTGGGGATGGAAGTACAGGGTGTGGCGTTGGCCTCGTTGTTGAGCGAATTCCTGGCAGCTGGTTTGGGACTATGGTTATTGCGCGATTGCCTGGTGCTTTCGGAACCTTTTGGTGTTGCTGACAAGACGTTACGGCAGCAAATATTTAATGCTACAGCTCTGAAGCGCCTGATCAGTGTGAATACGGATTTATTTTTGCGCACCCTATTGCTGACTGCAGGCTTCTTTTTCTTCACCGCACAGGGGGCGCAGTTTGGCACAGTGGTATTAGCGGCCAATGCGATCCTGATGAATATGTTTAGCTTGATGGCGTACGGCTTAGATGGTTTTGCGCATGCCGCCGAGGCATTAGTGGGTGGGGCTTATGGTGCCGGAAACCGGAAAGCATTTCGGCAGGCCGTCCGGAGTAGCACCATCATGGCCTTTGTGTTGGCAGCAGTGGTTAGTCTGTTATACCTGCTGTTTGGTGGTTTGATTATCCAGATGATTACGGATATTGACGCTGTTATTGTTATGGCGAACCAGTATTTGATTTGGATGGTGATATTGCCATTGGTGGGGGTATGGAGTTTTCAGCTGGACGGGATTTTTGTCGGTACGATGCAGACGCTTTATATGCGTAATACGGTGGCTGCGGCGTTATTGATTTATGTGGTGCTGGCTTATTTCACTGTGCCGGTTTGGGGGAACCATGCCTTGTGGGCATGTATGGTGTTGTTTATGGCACTGCGCGGGTTGTTTTTAGGTTTGTTGTACCCCCGGATACAGTGATAATCGAAGGCCTGCAGCGCTTGCGGTGTGATATCTCTTCAGGTGATCTGGCACGTTAAAATAATTTAGCATCGCCGCAATGGCATGTTTGTGGCAGAATCCACCGCATGGCAAAAGATAAACAGACATACAGTTTTAATAAGCTGCGCAAGCGCTTACGGCGGCAGGTCGGTGAGGCCATTCTCGATTATAATATGATTGAGGAGGGCGACCGGATTATGGTATGCCTGTCCGGAGGAAAGGACAGTTATACCATGCTGGATATTTTACTGGGTTTGCAGAAAAGTGCACCAGTGAAGTTTGAGTTATGCGCTGTCAATCTGGATCAGAAGCAGCCCGGGTTTCCTGAACAGGTATTACCGGGATATTTGTCTGAGCTGGGTGTGGATTACCATATCATTGAGCGTGATACGTATTCGGTAGTCAAGCGGGTTATCCCTGAAGGAAAGACGACTTGTGGTCTCTGTTCGCGTTTGCGGCGGGGCACGCTGTATGGTTTTGCCGAAGAGCATGGTTTCAGTAAGATTGCCCTGGGTCATCACCGTGATGACATTATCGAGACCTTGTTTCTGAACCTGTTTTATGGTGGGAAGCTGAAGGCGATGCCGCCTAAGCTGCGCAGTGATGATGGTCAGAATATGCTGATCCGCCCTCTGGCCTATTGCAAAGAAAAGGATATTCAACGCTATGCTGACGCGCGTGAATTTCCGATTATACCCTGCAATCTCTGCGGCTCTCAGGTTAATCTGCAACGACAGGCAATCAAACAAATGTTGCAGGGGTGGGACAAACAGTTTCCGGGGCGGATTGAAACGATTTTTGCGGCGGTTCAGAATGTCGCACCCTCACAGTTGGCTGATCAGTCCTTATTTGATTTTCAGGGGTTAACATTAGATCGGGCCACTGATAAAGCTGAATCAAGTGATAAACAACAGTGGCTGGATGAGGCAATTGATCCGGGCTTTGATTTGCCGGAAGTTCTGTCCGGTATGGGTGCTGGCGCTGTGCAGCCGGTTGTTTTTGCGCC
>JBMZDK010000174.1:0-8897 GCA_049614265.1 Thiolinea sp. | reverse complement strand
CCCGCCGCTCCCGCACCGCATCAGCCAGCTGATACAACACCTGTTCAGTCGTTTCCCAGTTAATACAGGCATCCGTGATACTCTGGCCATAAACCAGTTCCTCACGCTTCTTACCGTCCGCTTTCTGGTTGCCTTCGACCAAATGACTTTCGATCATTACACCACACACAGCCTTACTACCGCCTGCAATCTGGTTCGCAACATCTTCGGCCACCACAGGCTGACGGCGATAATCTTTACTGCTATTCGCATGACTGAAATCAATCATTAGATGCGGTGGCAAACCGGCTTTTTCCAGCTGCACTACTGTATCGGCCACACTATCTGCATCGTAGTTAGTTGACTGACCACCACGCAGGATGACATGACAATCTTCATTACCTTCGGTAGCAAAAATCGCCGTACGACCTTCTTTGGTGACTGACAGGAAGGTGTGCGGACGCGATGCCGCTGCAATGGCGTTAATCGCAATGTTTACATTGCCGTAGGTGCCGTTCTTAAAACCAATCGGGCAGGATACACCGGATGACAACTCACGATGCCCCTGACTCTCAGTAGTCCGTGCCCCAATCGCTGCCCAGCTCACTAAATCAGCCACATACTGCGGGCTAATCAGGTCGAGGTATTCGGTTGCCGCCGGGATGCCCATATCGGTGAGATCTAACAGTAACTTGCGCGCCGTACGCAGGCCTTTATTGATATTAAAACTGTTATTCAGCTCAGGATCGTTGATCAACCCTTTCCAGCCAATACTGGTACGCGGCTTTTCAAAATAAACCCGCATAATCACATGCAAATCGTCTTTCAGCTCATCGCGCAGCACCTTTAGGCGTCCGGCATATTCCAGCGCCGCATCCACATCATGCACCGAACATGGCCCAACAATCACCAGCAAGCGATCATCCTCACCCTGAATGATTTTATGCGCTTCATTCCGCGCCCGGAACACGGTCTGTGTGGCGTGTTCATCCATTGGAAACTCATGAATCAGCGCATACGGTGAGGCCAACTCACTCATTCCGCTAATGCGGGTATCATCTGTATTGTATTTCATAGTCTACTGTTTACCTTGCTCAACGGCTGCCTGCAGATCAGACAACAACGTTTGAATTTCTTTATGTTTGAGTTTCATCGCCGCCTTATTGACCACAAGGCGCGAACTGATATCAGCCATGTGTTCCAGCGGCTCCAAGCCATTTGCCCGCAGTGTATTTCCTGTATCAACCACATCAACGATGCAATCCGCCAGATTCACCAGTGGTGCTAATTCCATCGATCCATAAAGCTTGATGACATCGACCTGCCGACCCTGTCCGGCAAAATACTGACGCGCACAATTAACAAACTTAGTGGCTACTTTCAGGTTGTTTTGCGGTAATGGTTGATCTTTTGGCCCGGCCACCATCAGCTTACACTTAGCAATATTCAGGTCGAGCATCTCGTACAAACCCTGTCCGCCATGCTCCATCAGCACATCTTTACCGGCAACACCGACATCCGCTGCGCCGTACTGCACATAAGTTGGCACATCGGTGGCACGGATAATCACCAGCTTAACGTCTTCCCGGTTAGTATCGAGAATCAGCTTACGGCTCTTTTCCGGATCATCCAGCGGCTCTATACCCGCTGCTTTCAGCAATGGCACCGTATCTTTAAAAATACGCCCTTTCGACAGCGCAATGGTCAATGTTTTATTCATGATTCAGGTTTTTTCACACTCATACCGTAATTGTAATCCGAAACGCGCGCATCATAACGAAAATACATCTGATCATCTATAAGGCGATTACATCGACTCCCACCTGCACTCCGGAAGAATTTAGCTGCCCGTTCACCCAAAAAAGTTGCAACACAAAGGATAACGCTTAATATTCAGGAGAAAATAAATCTACAAACCCGGCAATAACAACAAATAATAACAGGGGAATAAAATGCCCAATAACAGTTTTTTGGCATGGCTTCCGGTCACATTTTGTGCATTAACGAGTGTTAGTTTCAGTGCATCAGTCAACGCTGATTATTACCATTATCAACAATCAGCGCCCGCAACCTATCAGAACGTCAGCTTCCGCAATGCCTCGCTGCAAAGCCAGATGCAATGGGAAGAAAGAGTGTTTACACCACCGGTCATTATGCCCTATGTACCTTTTGATGATGAAGTAGACCTGATGGTGCCACAACAATTAAACCACTATCAGCCACCGGCAAATCATTACCAGCCTCAGGCCCGTACATGGCGACAGCAACAGCCGGTAAACCGGGCACCGATGCACCTCTCAGCAGCACGGCAAAAAATACTGCAGATCGCAAATCGTCAAATGGGTATTCGTTATCGCTGGGGAGGCAACACGCCGCGCCAGGGCTTTGATTGCAGCGGCTTTACCAAATATGCCATGCGTGGATCAAATATCACTATTCCACGTACCGCAGCGGAGCAAAGCCGCGCCAGCCGCACCATCAGTCGTGGTCAGTTACGCCCCGGTGATATGATCTTTTTTAAGACCAAAGGCAGACGGGTTAACCATGTAGGTATCTATCTCGGTAATGGCCGTTTTATCCACGCTGCTTCCGGTGGTGGTAAGGTCATGACAGACGATTTACGCAAAAGCTACTGGCAAAAGCGCCTGCATAAGTACGGCACTTTTTTAAGCTAAGACTGAACCTGTTTACTTCCCATCGAGACTTAATGCATAACTATTTAATGTTATGAATGATTTCTACACAGGCTGTTGTTTTACTCTACAGGTTGAATGCGACTTTCCTGATACTTCGGGTTATACTCAAAGTGCTAATTCATTCATATAAACAACTGTAAGGAGAAGAGAATGGGACTTTTTGATTTTGCCAGCAATATCGGTAAAAAGCTGTTTGGCGGCGATGATGATCCGGCAGAAAAAATCCAGGAACACATTGAGGAAGCCAATCCAGGTGTTGATAACCTGCAGGTTGAAGTAAGCGATGGCGTGGCTACAATCAAAGGTGACGCACAATCCCCCGAGGCATTGGAAAAAGCCATACTAATGGCCGGTAATGCCATGGGCATTGAAGAAGTCCAGGCGGCAGATGCAACCGTGGGTGGTGAACAGGCGCAACTGGCCGGAGACGATGAGTTTTATATCATCGAAAAAGGCGACTCGCTGTGGAAGATTGCTGATAAAGCTTATGGCAATGGCGCAAAATACACCGCTATTTTTGATGCTAACCGCGAGGTCATCGAAGATCCGGACAAAATCTTCCCGGGCCAGAAGATTCGTATCCCAAAAGATATTTAATCAATTAATAACAGGTAACTTTACGTATGGATATTAGCAGTATTATGCAGACCGGCGCGCAACTGTTTCAGGGTAAACTTGACGCAGACGGCGATGGCCAGATTGAAATCTCTGACCTGGTACCGGCGCTGACAGGATTGTTCAGCAACGAAGCGGGTGATTTTGATGTCAGCTCTATCATGTCTAACATGAATGCGGGCGGACTGATGGAAATGGCACAGTCATGGCTGGGCGATGGTGAAAACCAGGCAATCTCAGGTGATCAAATCACTCAGATGCTGGGTTCCGAAAAAGTCTCTGCCTTTGCCAGCCAGCTGGGTTTAAGTGAAGATCAGGCACTGGGTGGTTTGCAGGAAGCAGTACCCGGCATTATTGATCAGGTTTCCAACGGTGGTTCGCTAATGGATATGGCAGGCAGTCTGATGAGCGAAGCATCTTCATCAGGTGGCGGCATCATGGGCATGGTCGGCAAGCTGTTTGGTCGCTAATTAATACGCCAGATATTATACGTTAAATCAAAAAAGCCACCTGTAACGGTGGCTTTTTTTCGCGCCGATCAAAACTGACTGCGCTGTTTAGTGCTCAGTAATAAAGCGATAATTAACCGCGATCAGCAGCAACAATAGTAATGCCGCAACCAGGTTATGCGCTGTAGCAATCCCGATTGGTAAAGCCATCACCACGTTTAAAATCCCCAACGTGATCTGTCCGGTCAGCAGTAGCAACATCATTTTGGCCAACCCACCAAAAGCATCCCGCTTAGCCATAAGCAAGCTCAGACTCAGCAAGCCAACCAGAATTAATACAACAATCGCCCCTGCCCGATGCGTGATATGTATTGCTGTGCGTGCCGGACTTTCCAGAATGCCATACTCATAATCCACCCCTTCCTGCATTTGTTGCTCCAGCGAAAAACCCTGCGCAAAATCAGCTGCCGGCCATAAGGAACCATGACAGGTAGGGAAGCTGGTACCACAGGCAATCGCAGCATAATTTGTGCTGGTCCAGCCACCAAGCACAATCTGAGCAATCACCGCCAGCAATGCCAGCATGCCCAGCAGCTTAATACCGCCACTCACAATCACTGTCGGGTATTTAGCGGCCGGATCCCGACGACTGCGCAACCATATTATCCATAACAATGACAACGTCGTGAAACCACCAATCAGGTGCGCTGTTACAATCACCGGGCTTAACAGCTTGGTTACCGTCCACATTCCCAGCAAAGCCTGGAAGACTACGGTACATAACAACAAAAAAGGCATGATGACACCAACCCGCTCACGCACCTCACGCTTAAATACTGCGAACAGGAAGGCAATCAGGATCACAATACCCAAGGTACCGGCAACATAGCGATGTATCATCTCAGCCCAGGCTTTCGCCGGTTCCAGCGGACGATCAAAACCGGACTGACTGGTATCTTCCGGCACGGTCAGATGACCATAACACCCCGGCCAGTCCGGACAACCCAAACCGGCATCAGCCAATCGCGTATATGCTCCCAGCACAATAACCACCAGCGCCAGCAGCAGGGTGAATGACAAGAAATTACTATAAAAACGAGCCATATTCAGAATCCTCTCTGTTTGCTCTAAAACAACAATGACTTTTTCAAAAATTTTGTTGGTAATGTGCTTTTAACATCACAAATGCTTTTCTATCGCATTGCGAATGCTTTCTTCATCCAACTCACCAAGATGCGTTAATAATATTTTGCCTTTTGCATCCACCAGGTAGTGACTCGGCACCACCAGTTTGTCAGTGAACTGTCCCAGAGCCACACTATCCAGATCCAGTGCTACAGGCAGGGTAAATTTTTCCCGTTTGATATAAGCGTCAATTTCATTGGGGGGATCATAAGGCACCGAAACCGCTACAATCTGCATCTTTCCCTGATACTCCTGATGCAGCGTTTCCAGATAAGGCATTTCTTTCAGGCAGGGTGGGCAGTTAATTGACCAGAAATTTACCCAGCTAAGTCCTTCGCCAGGCAGTTGTACACTGCCGCCACTCATTGTGGTCAATTCCAGTGGTTTGATACGCCCCTGCTGCATATAAACAGCAGATGCAATTCCCAGAACAAACAGGCCTGCAAACGCCAGCAAATTCCACTTTGAGAATCGTGGTTGCTGCGAGCTATCAGCAGATGAAGTCATGTTATTTCCCGCTCAGCTTATATAAGAGCGTCGTTATAAAGCAAACACGATAGCACCGCAAATTTATGGACTGATACTCCGCTTTCATCGTACCGGGAACAGTGCGATTAAGTACGTTCCCCATAATGATTATTGCCTGCTAATAAAAAAAACGCATAATATATTCGGGTTATTACTGTGAACAGCGAAGCTTTCTACGCTTTTGGGGTGAAACACCCCTGCAGGTAAGTGACTACAAATCCGGTATTACTGTGGCAAAAGAATTTATCATACAGCCCAACTGTTCGTTGGATGAGCGCAACCGCAATCACTTTTTGTGGCTGATTGCTTTTGTTATGCTGGGTATTACGCTGGTGCTGGCCTTGCAGGGCTTATGGCTGGTTGCACCATTCATGGGGGCTGACCTGTTACTGGTGATCTATGCCTACCGCAAAGTAGCTGACAATTGCCGCATCGTTGAACGCGTGGTTATCAAGGATGATGCACTCACTATTTATCATGAAGAAAAACGTGACCCACGCAGCTGGTCATTCCCCTTGCATTGGGTGAGCGTTGATCTGCGCCAACCCGAAAAATCACTTCATCCGTCCAGACTATTAATTGGCTCGCACGGCAGCTGGGTCGAACTGGCAACCTTTCTTAATGAAGAAGAACGTAGTAGTCTTGCCAACGCCATTAAATCCGCTATTATCAACGCCCGCCAACCTGACTGGGTTAAATCATAGGATCTAGTATGCAAATTGCAGAACAAATGAACGCCTTTAATTTCCGGGCTTATTATGAATGCTGTAAACCTAAAGTGGTTTACCTGATCCTGTTCACGGCTTTTGTCGGCATGCTCTTGTCCACGCCGGGCATGATCCCGTTTGATAAAATGTTCTGGGGCTTAATTGGTATTGGCCTTGCTGCCGCAGCGGGCGCGGCACTCAACCATGTGATTGATGAAGAAATTGATCAACGCATGGATCGCACCAAGGAACGCCCGGTCGCTCAGGGTGTGTTAAAGCCATTAAATGTTATTCTGTTTGCGACAGGTATGGCTGCACTGTCAGCATTAATTCTTTTTGCCTTTGTTAACACACTCACTGCGCTGTTAACTATGGCATCCATGGTGGGTTACGCCATTATTTACACCATGTTTCTCAAACGCAGTACGCCACAAAACATTGTTATTGGTGGCGCAGCTGGTGCGGCACCACCGGTTCTGGGCTGGACAGCCATTACCGGACAACTGCACCCTGAAGCCTTGTTATTATTCCTGATTATCTTTGTCTGGACGCCTCCACACTTCTGGGCACTGGCAATTAAACGCCAGAAAGACTATGCGCGCGCCAAAGTACCGATGCTACCGGTCACACACGGTATCGCCTTCACCAAACTTCACATTATGCTGTACACCGTATTACTGGTTATTGTCAGCATCATTCCGTTTCTGATTTTTATGAGCGGTACGCTGTATCTCGTCGGGGCTATCGGACTGGGCGCTGGATTCGCCTATTATGCATGGAAGCTCTATCAGGCGGAGGGCGACGAGTACGCGATGAAAACGTTTGGCTACTCGATTTTTTACCTGACCGCACTGTTTGCCTTCTTTTTGGCCGACCATTATCTCAGGGTCATAATCCGCCATACATTTCTGGGCTAAGCCCCGGGGTAAAGACATGGAAGAAAAAAATCAGCAGAAGCAAGTCACAAGCTGGACAATTTTTGTTAGCGCACTGGCGGGTTTACTGGGTGTACAGAAAAAAGAAAATCTGGAACGTGACTTTCAAAGTGGAAAGTTTTGGCACTTTTTTATTGCAGGCGCTGTTGTTACTGTTTTGTTCATGCTGGTGGTATGGCTGGCGGTACAAGTACTGCTGAGTAGTGTATAGTCGCGCGCAAGTTAATTGATCGATTAATCGTGGAGAACACCATGAGTCAGGAACATGCAGTATTAAATAAACAGCTTAAGGGCATTATTAAAAAAATGAAGAAAGTCCAGAAAGCGATCAGGGGATCAGAAGCCCCAGCCTCAATGCATGAATTAGACACACTCACCCGATTGGGTGAAGAATATGCAGCAACCGTACAACAAATTGCGCAACTTGAAGGTCAGGAAAAAACCAAGAATAGTTAAAATCATAACAACATAACTCCACTGACAAATGCAGAAAACTGCATACAGCTAATAAGCAATTTGATTGAAATAGCCATAGCCATCCGCTAGGATGCTGCTACCAAATAATTATGAGGCTGTCTGGCACAGATATTACGGGAAATCTGGCACGGACAGTCCATTGCAATTGCACCCCGGAAAGAATTTTATATTTATGTTATTTATTAGAGGCATCTGAGAAATGAAGAGGACGCGTATCGCTGGTGGTTTACTCACGACGCTGCTGACACCGCTTGCCGCTCATGCTGACTGGGAAGTCAACATGACGCAGGGTGTTACTGATCTGAGTAAGGAAATATACGTTCTACATATGGCTGCATTTTGGGTCTGTGTAGTAATCGGTATTGTTGTGTTCGGTGCAATGATTTGGTCTATCATGCATCATCGTAAGGATAAAGGTGTAAAACCTGCCACTTTCCACGAAAGCACGACTATTGAAATTATCTGGACAGTTGTTCCTGTCATTATCCTGATCTCTCTGGCTATTCCGGCCGCTCAGGCATTGGTTAAAATTGAAGATTCCAGTAATGCGGATATGACAATCAAAGTCACCGGCTATCAGTGGAAGTGGGAATATGAATATGCTGAGGAAGGTATTCGTTTCTTCAGTAATCTGGCACAAACCAGCCGTGAAGCCAGTGCTTTGGGTTCAGACATTGACCCGAACACTGTTGATAACTATCTGCTGGAAGTTGATAACCCCGTTGTCATCCCGGTCGGTAAAAAAGTTCGCTTCCTGTTCACAGCTAACGATGTTATTCACGCCTGGTGGGTTCCGGAACTGGCAGTGAAGAAAGATGCTATTCCCGGCTTCGTTAACGATATGTGGGCACAAGTCAACACTCCCGGCACTTATCGTGGCCAGTGTGCTGAACTGTGTGGTAAAGACCACGGCTTTATGCCAATCACTGTTATCGCTAAAGAAGAAGCTGATTATAAAGCATGGGTTGCTGAACAGCAGGCTGCTGCCAAAGCGGCTGCGGCTGAGTCTAACTCCACCTTCGAAATGGCTGAACTGATGGAGAAAGGCAAGAAAGTCTACGACACCAGCTGTGCAGCTTGTCACGGAGCAACCGGTGCAGGTATCCCGGGTGTATTCCCTGCTATGACAGGTAGCCCAATCACTACCGGTGACATGAAAGCACACATTGACATTATCATTAACGGTAAGCCCGGCACTGCAATGCAGGCATTCGGCAATCAGTTAAGTGATGCAGACATTGCTGCTGTTGTTACTTATGAGCGTAATGGCCTGGGTAATAGCGTTGGCGATATGGCACAACCCGCAGACATCAAAGCCCTGCGTTA